>JAWVDL010000327.1:0-9959 GCA_033857355.1 Gaiellaceae bacterium
CTCGCGCTCGCCCGCGACGGCGTCGTATTTCCGCCCGCACACGCGGCTTGTCTCGCGATGCTCGCGCCCGTGATGACGATGAACGAGGGTGCCGAGATCTATTCGCCGGGAGGCCGTCTGCTCGCGGCGGGCGAGGTGCTCCGCCAGCCGGGACTCGTGCGGGCGCTGCAGATCGTCGCCGAGGAGGGCGCGACCAGCGTGTACTCGGGGACGCTGGCCGAGGCTCTGTGCGGCCTGGTGCGCGAGCGGGGCGGGACGATCACGCTTCAGGATCTCGAGGCCTACGAAGCACGCTGGGCAGAGCCGCTCGAGACCGCCTACGTGGGAGTGCGGTTCCTGACCCGCGGCGGCCTCGCCGGCGTCGCCGAGACACTCCCCCGGCTCCCGCGACTGCGCGGCTTGGGCGAACGGGACCGTGTCCTGGCGCTTGTCGACGCCCTTCGCTCGCAGGCCGGAGGACTCGGCGACACGACCAATCTCGTGACAGTCGATGCCGACGGCAGCGCCTGCGTGCTTACGACGAGCCTGGGCCTCGGCTCCGGAGACTTCCTCCCCGGGCTCGACCTGCACCTGAACAGCATGCTCGGCGAGGCCGACCTGGTGCGCGGGCCGCTTCGATCTGGCACGAGAATGGAGAGCATGATGGCGCCGAGCCTCGCGCTCGTCGACGACGACCTCGTCCTCGCTGTGGGAGCTGCCGGAGGGACGCGGCTGCGCACCGCGCTCGCAACCGTCGTCGCGGGCGTGCTGGACGAAGGAGCCGAGCCGAGGGCCGCTGTCGAGCGACCGCGCGTCCACGATGCCGGAGCGGTCGTGAACGCGGAGCCCGGGGTCGACGAGGGTGCCCTGCGCGAGCTGGAGGGCCGCGGGCGCACGGTGCGGCGCTGGCCACAGCAGCACCATTACTTCGGCGGAGTCAGCCTCGTTACGCGGAGCGGTGCCGCAGGCGATCCGAGGCGGAGCGGTAGCGCTCGGCTTCTCCGAGAGGGATCGTGACCGAGAGCCAGCCGACGTAGCCACAGCTCGGACATCCCGGATTCGCCGCCGCCGTCCCTCCGCGCGCCGGCTTCGAGTAGATCTCCCCGCAGTCGAGGCACCGGACGCTCTCGAGGACGGCCAGATTCGGTGCCATCTCTCCCAACTTGTCTCCCATGCCTGAGTAGACCCCGCATTTTGCGGAAACTTGCGGCCTAGCTGTCGATGTTTCGTCCAGTTATGCCGGTCGGACGGCGGCCCGTGCCTGCTCGACGTCGCGGCCGATCTGCTCGACGAGCTCCGCCTCGCTGGCAAACGCCTGCTCGTCGCGCAAGCGGTCCCAGAGCTCGACGACGAGCCGCCGCCCGTAGAGATCGCCGTCGAAATCGAGCAGGAACGCCTCGATCCGCCTCTCGCGGCCGCCGTAGTGCGGGTTCGTCCCGACAGACACCGCCGCCCGCGTGCCTTCGGCGAAGCCGGCGTAGATCCCGTAGGCGGGGACGAGGGCGTGCGGGTCGACGAGGATGTTTGCGGTCGGAAAGCCGAGCGTGCCACCGCGCGCGTCGCCCGAGACGACGATGCCCTCCAGCTCGGGCGGCCGCCCGAGCTCGCGGGCGGCGTGCTCGATCTCGCCCGCGCGCAGCAGCCGGCGGATCTGCGACGACGAGACTCCCTCCACGAGCGGAACCGCCCGCGCGTCGAAGCCGATTCGGCGCAGGAGGTCGAGGTCGCCGGCTCGGCCACGCCCGAAGCGGAAGTCCGCACCGGCCAGGACGACCTCGGCGCCGAGCGGCCGCAGCGTCTTCTCCGCGAACGCCGCGGGGTCGAGCGCAGCGAGCTCCAGGGTGAACTCCACGACGAGCACATCCTCGATGCCGAACTCTGCGAGCAGCTCGAGCCGCCGTTGTAGTGGCACGATCAGCTCCACCTGGTTCCCGAGCACCGTTCGGGGATGCGGGTCGAACGTCACGACCGTCGGCGTCGCACCGGCGGCGACGGCAGCGTCGAGCACCCGACGATGACCGAGATGGACGCCGTCGAAGGTCCCGATCGCGACCGCCCGCGGCTTCCGCTCGAGCTCAGACGTCGAGTGAGCGACCGTCACGTCGCCTCCAACGCAGCGAGCGCATCGTCGGGCGGAATGAACCGATCCGGGTCCGCGTCCGCGACGTCGAAGGGGCCGATCTCGAGGCGGCGCAGGGTCCGACAGTGCCCGCCGAGCGCTGTCGCGATCGCGCGAACGTAGGTCCCGGAGCTGACGCGTAGGTCGAGCCGCACGCTGTCGCCCGTATACGCGATGACGTCGAGCGCGTGCACGTGCGAGCGCCGGACCGGCATCTCCACCGCGACGCCGCGTCGCGCAAGCTTGTACGCGCGCTCGCCGCCGATCTTCACAGCCGAAGCCGCGGGGATCGGCAGCTCGATCTCACCGCGGAGGTCCGCGAGGCGCTGCTCGAGCTCGGTCTCGCCGGGCGGCACGAGCCGCTCGACGATCTCGCCCTCCGGATCGCCCGTCGCCGTTCGAGCGGTCAGGTCCAGGTCGGTGACATAGCGTTTGTCGAGGCCCACAAAGCATGAAGCCAGCGTAGTTGCCGCACCGGACAACAGGAGCAGCAGTCCGGTCGCGAACGGATCGAGCGTGCCGGCATGCCCGGTCCGCGCGCCTGTTCGGGACCGCAGGTCACGGACGAGCGCGAACGACGACGGACCCGCGGGCTTGTCGACGAGCACGATCCCGGTCGGGTGCAGAGCGCGAGGAACCACGCGCGTATCTTCGCCGAGCCGCTAAGGGGTCGGCGTCATGGCCGCGCGAAACTCACGGCGGACGAAGTCTGTGATCTCCTCGACGGAAGCCTCGCTGGAGAATCCCGCCGCCTGCCGATGCCCTCCACCGCCGGACTTCCGTGCGATCGCGGAGACGTCGAGCTCGTCGGTCGAAGCCCGCAGGCTGATCCGACGCTCGGGCCCGGAGAGCCGCGGCGGCTCGCGGATCAGCACGGCCATGTCCGCGCCCTCGACCGCACGCAGGTAGTCGATGATCCCCTCCGAGTAGGGGTCGGGCGCGCCGAGCTCGCTGAAGTCGCTGCGCAGGAGATACGAGACGACGATGCGGCCGCCCTCGTACACCTGGGCCCGCTCGAGCGCGCGCGCGAGCAGCTTCAGCTTCTGGAACTGGACGCTCTCGTAGACCTGCTGGAAGATCGAGTGGACGTCGGCGCCGGCATCGACGAGCTCTGCCGCAAGCCGGAGCGCCTTCGGCGTCGTGTTCGCGTACTGGAAGCGACCCGTGTCGGTGACGAGCGCGATGTAGAGGGCTTCGGCGATCTCCGGCGTGAGGTCGACCCCGAGCTCCTGCAGCACGTCACGCAGGACCTCTCCGGTCGAGGAGGCGCCCGAGACGATCAGGTTCAGGTCGCCGAAGCGGGTGTTGTCGTGGTGGTGGTCGATGTCGATCGTGAGCGGTGCACCCCGCACGAGGCCGAGGTCGTGGCCGATTCGATCCTCGTTGGCGCAGTCCACGGCGACGAGCACCCGCGCCGCAGCGTCGTCGGGAAGCGTCCGAGTCAGCCGGCCGAGCTCCATGAACTGGTACTCGGTCGGGATCGGGACGTCGCCGTACAGGTACATGACGGCGTCCTTGCCGAGCTCCCCGAGCATCAGCGTCGTGGCGACCAGCGAGCCGAGCGCGTCGCCGTCCGGGTTCTCGTGGGTCGTGACGAGGAAGCGGTCGTGCTCGCGGAGCGCCGCGGCGACCGCGCCAAGATCACTCGTCGTCGTCTGGGGCGAGCTCATCGATGAGTTGCGTCATGCGCACGCCGCGCTCGACGGTCGGATCGTACTCGAAGGCCAGCTGAGGGGTCCGCTTCAGCCTGAGCTCGCTTCCGACCCGCGCCTGCAGCACGCCGTGCGCTGCATTCAGGCTGGCGATCGCGGCGTCGCGCTTGCGCTCCGACCCCAGCACGCTGACGAAGACCTTTGCGTAGCGAAGGTCAGGGGAGGTCTCCACGCCGGTCACCGTCACGAAGCCGATCCGCGGATCCTTGAGGGTTCCGATCGCCTCGGAGAGCACCTCGCGCATCGAGGCGTTGACCCTGCGCATCCGGCCCGACATGCCGTATTCGTAGCTGGGTTTTGGAATGCTCGCCGATGTGGTCGCAACGAGCACCCTGACGATCCTCGCCTACGTGGCCGTAGCGGTCTGGTGCTTTCTGACCGCGCTCGCCGGCGGAATCGCAGGTCTCGTGCTCGGCAATATCCGCCTGCCGGCACTCCTGCTCGTCGCGTCGAGTCCGGCTGCGGGCGCGGGCGCGAACATCGGCGTGTCGGCGATCGCGGCGCTGACGGCGGGGACGATCCACATTCGCGCAGGGCGCATCGACTGGCGCCTTGTCGCGTGGATGATCCCGCCATCCGCGGCCGGCGCGGTCGTCGGCGGACTCGCCGCCGGGGCTCTGCCGGGCAACGCGCTCCTCGTCGTGATCGGCGTCGTGCTGCTGGCGTTCGGGATCGACCTGCTCCGCCCCCGTCGCTCCGCGGAAGTGCGGCCGGCACGCGTCGATCTGCGCGCCGCGGTTATCGCGGGCGGCCTGATCGGCTTCCTCGGCGGGCTGGTGGGACTGATCCTGGGCTCCCTTCGTATGCCGGCGCTGCTGCGGTTCGGTGAGCCCCCGCTGAAGGCCGTCGGCACGAACCTCGCGGTCGGGGTCGCGGTCGGGGTCGCGGGAGTTGCCGGCCACCTTCCGGGCGGGATCGACTGGGGCCTGCTCGCGGTCGGAGCCGCCGCGTCGATCCCCGGGGCGCTGCTCGGCGCCCGCCTGACCGGGAGGCTCGACGAGCGCCTGCTTCTCGAGGTCGTCGGCGCGATCTTGCTCGTGGCCGGCACCGCCGCGATCGTGCAGGGACTCGTCTAGTCGTCGAGGGAGACGACCTGGCGCTGCGTCTGGCCCAGCTCCCAGTCTTGCCCGGCGAGGTAGCGCTCCGCTCCGTCCAGCAACTCCTCCACGTCACGCGGCGACCGGCCCGCGCAAGCGATCGTCAGGCGCGCACGCTGCCACAGCTCGTGGTGATCGACCTCGGCAACCGACGCGCCGAAGCGGTTCTGGAGCTGCGCCTTCGCCGCCTTGACGTACTTCCGCTTGCCCTTCAACGAGCCCGCCTCGGGGAAGTGCAGCTCGGCGCTCAGGATGCCGACGAAGCCGCTCGGCACGGGCTGCGGGCTAGGACGAGCTGTCGCCGCTCGACGCGCCGGCCGGCTCGTCGAGGCTCGTCCGCTCGACCTCGCGCGTCTCGAAGACCTCGAACAGGTCGCCCTCGCGCAGGTCGTTGAAGCCCTGCAGCAGGATCCCGCACTCGAAGCCCTCGGCCACCTCGCGCACGTCGTCCTTGAACCGCCGGAGCTGCGCGATCCCGGTCTCGTGGAGCACGGTCCCCTCGCGGATGATGCGCACTTGCGAGTTGCGGCGGATCACGCCGCGAGTGACGTAGGAGCCGGCGATCGTGCCGAGGCGCGAGACGCGGAAGAGCGCGCGGACCTCGACCTCGCCGACGATCTCCTCGGTCTTGACGGCGGAGAGCATGCCGACCAGCGCCTGCTCGATCTCCTCTGTGAGCTTGTAGATGATGTTGTAGGGCCGGATCTCGACGCCCTCGCGCTCGGCGAGCGCGCGCGCCTCGGCGTTCGGACGAACGTTGAAGCCGACCACCATCGCGTTCGAGGCCGCGGCGAGCATGACGTCGCCCTCGGTGATCCCGCCGACGCCGGTGTGGATCACGTTGACGCCCACCTCGGGGTGCTGGATCTTCGCGAGCTCGCCGGCGACCGCCTCCACGGAGCCCTGGACGTCGCCCTTGAGGACGATGTTCAAGTCGCGGACGGCGCCTTCCGAGATCTGCGCGAACAGGTCCTCGAGGCGCGGGCCGGAGGCCGAGCGCTGGGCGAGCTGCTCGGTCCGCAGGCGCTGGCCGCGCTGCTGCGCGGAATCCCGCGCACGCCGTTCGTTCTCGACGACCCGGCAGAGCTCACCCGCCTGCGGAGGCTTGTCGAAGCCGAGGATCTCGACGGGAACTCCAGGCCCCGCCTCCTCGAGCTTCTCGCCGCGGTAGTCGTAAAGGGCGCGCACCTTCCCGTATGCGTCGGCGGCCACCACGACGTCCCCAACGCGGAGCGTTCCGCGCTGGACGAGCATCGTCGCCACCGGGCCACGTCCGACGTCGAGCCGCGACTCGATGATCGGGCCGGAAGCGTCGACGTTCGGATTCGCGGTCAGCTCGAGCTCGGCGTCCGCGACGAGCAGCACCTTCTCGAGCAGATCGTCGAGGTTCCGCTTCTCGCGGGCCGAGACGTCGGAGAACTGCGTCGACCCGCCCCACTCCTCCGGCTGCAGCTCGAGCTCGCTGAGCTCGGTGCGCACACGGGTGGGATCGGAGTCGGGGACGTCGACCTTGTTCACGGCGACGACGATCGGCACCGCCGCGGCGCGTGCATGCGAGATCGACTCGCGCGTCTGTGGCATCACGCCGTCGTCGGCCGCGACGACGAGGACGGCGATGTCGGTCACCTTCGCGCCGCGTGCCCGCATGGCGGTGAAGGCCTCGTGGCCGGGAGTGTCGAGGAACGTGATCCGGCGGCCGTTGTGGTCGACCTGGTACGCGCCGATGTGCTGCGTGATCCCGCCGGCCTCGGTCTCGACGACTGCGGACTCGCGGATCGCATCGAGCAAGGTCGTCTTGCCGTGGTCGACGTGCCCCATGATCGTGACGACCGGGGGCCGGGGCGCCAGATCCGCGTCGGCGTCTTCGAACGCCTCGACCTCGTCCTCTTCCTCGGCCAGGTGCTTGATGTTGATCTCGCGCCCGACCTCGGTGGCGATCAGCTCGACCTCCTCGTCGCTGAGCGACTGCGTGGCGGTCTTCATCTGGCCGAGGTTCATCAGGATCTTGATGATCTCGGGCATCTTGACCTCGAGCGCCTGCGAGAGATCGCGGACGGTGACGCCTGACGGCACGGTGACCGGCCCTGTGGGCGGAACGATCTCGCGCTTTTCCTTCGGCTGACGGTCGGCCGCGTCCTGGCGACGCGTGCGGGCGTCCTGCCTCGGGCGCGCTGCACCGGTGTCGATCACGACACGGCGCCGGCGGCCGGGGCCTCCGGAGCCGCCGCGCGGGCGCATGGGTCTGTTCGGACGGTCGGCCATCAGCGAGCTTCAGTGTAGAGGCCGGCGAGCGCCGGTTCGACCCGGACGGTCTGCCTCAGCGTGCGCGCAAACGCCCGCCGCGAGCGGGCGCGCTCGAAGCACTGAAGCCGACGGCAGGTGTAGACGCCACGGCCGGGAGCCTTGTCCGCTCGCGTCAGCTCGCCCGCGCGCGCGACGAACCGCACGAGCTCGCCTTTCGGCGCTCGACGGCCGCAGCCGGCGCAGCTCCTGGTCGGGGTGTGCGTCAGGACGGCTCGGTCTCCTCGGGCCCTGCGGCGGGCTGGCCGGCGGACGTCTCGACGGCGGGCTCGGCGATCAGCTCGGCTGCCACCTCGTCGGCGCGCCCCGGCTCGTCGGCCTCTGCGATCGGCGCCACGTCGATCGATTCCTCGATCGCGATGTCGCTCTCGTTCACCTGCTCGGTCGTCTCCTCGGAAGCGCCGGCGATCTCGTCTCCGCCCTCCTCGTCCTCCTCCGACGGCGGACCGGCGATGGGGATCGCCGCGCCTTCGGGGAGGATCTCGCCCGCGGCCTCGCGCTTGGCGAGCTCCTGGTGGCCGGGGACGCCGCAGAAGCGCGACCCGGGAACCGCCCCGTTCGGACAGCGCTTGCCGTTCGAGAGGATCGCCGCGCAGCGGCCGGTGAAGTCGGCGTCGTCGCCGCCGCCGTAGGCCGCGTCGGCCTCGGCCTGCGCGAACTCGGTGTCGGACGGGATGCCCACCTTCCAGCCCGAGAGCCGCGCGGCGAGGCGGGCGTTCAGCCCCTCCTTGCCGATCGCAAGCGCAAGCTGGTCGTCGGGAACGATCACGGTCGCCTCACGCGTGTCGTCGTCGATGTAGACCTCGCGCACGCGTGCTGGCGAGAGGGCCTTCGCGACGAAGCGCGCGGGCTCGTTGTTCCACGGAATGATGTCGATCTTCTCGCCGCGCAGCTCGGAGACGACCATGCGCACGCGGGAGCCACGAGGTCCGACGCAGGCGCCGACCGGGTCGACGCCCTGGGCGTGCGACTCGACGGCGATCTTCGAGCGATAGCCGGGCTCGCGCGCGACGCCGCGGATCTCGACCAAACCGTCGGCGATCTCGGGAACCTCGAGCTCGAACAGCGTCTTGATCAGCTCGGGATCGCGCCGCGAGAGGATCACCTGCGGGCCCTTCGTCCCCGAGCGAACCTCCGTGATCACGGCCTTGATGCGCGAGCCTTGCTCGTAGCGCTCGCCGTCGACCTGCTCCGAGCGCGGCAGCAGCGCCTCGACCTTGCCGAGGTCGACGAGGACGTTGTTGCGGTCGCCCGCCTGCTGCACGATCCCGGTCACGACCTCGCCCTGGCGGTCGATGTACTCGTCGTACATCATGGCGCGCTCCGCCTCGCGGATCCGCTGCAGGATGACCTGCTTCGCGGTCTGCGCGGCGATGCGCCCGAAGTTCTCCGGCGTCACGTCCTCGCGCTTCACGTCGCTGTCCGGGATGTCGGACCAGTCGATGTCGAGCTCGTCGTCGGAGATGAGCGTGTGCGAGCGCTCGCCGGTCTCGACCTCGAGCGCCTCCAGCTCGTCGAGCTTGCGTTCACGCGCCTCTTCGATCAGGCGCTCCTCCACATCGGCCGGGAGCTCGATCGAGAACACGCGGAAGTCGCCCTCGTCGTCGAGCTCGACCGTCGCATGACGGGAGGCTTCGGGGATCTTCTTGTACGCGGCGAGGAGCGCGTCCTCGAGCGCGTTGACGAGGGTGCCGCTCTCGATGCCCTTCTCGCGCTCGATCTCGCGGACTGCCTCGATGATCTCTTGGGTCATCTCTTCTTACCTGCTTTCCGGGGTCGCGATGAGGTTGCCCCGGACGATCGAGTCGTACGGGATTTCGATGGGCTCGTCGGCTGCCTCGGCCGCCAGCCGCACGCTGCGCTCGTCGGCTTCGACGATCTCGCCGCGGAAGCGCTTGCGGCCGGCGATCTCCTGGGACGTGCGGACGGCGGCGCGCTTGCCGACGACGCTGCGGAAATGCTCGGGCTTGCGGAGCGGGCGCTCGGAGCCGGGCGACGACACGTCGATGCCGTAGGTGCGCCGGAACGGGTCGAGGACAGACGTCACCCGCTGGCACAGCGCGTGGTCGACGCCCTGCGGATGATCGACGAACACGCAGAAGCGGTCGGGTGCCAGCAGCTCGACGGCGAGCACCTCGGTGCCCGGGATGCTCCGCTCGACGAGCTGGGAGATCTCGCGTTCCAGCTCGCGCTCTTTCGTATGCACATCCGTCATATCTCGCTCCTGTCACAAAAAATGGGCCCGCAGGCCCATCTCGAAAACCGCTCGAAATGTGGTGTCAGAAGTGTAGCAAGCGGTTCCGGATCCGCGGCCTCAATCGAGGACGATCGTCACCGGGCCGGCATTGACGAGCTCGACGTCCATTCGCGCCCCGAAGACGCCGCGCGCGACGGGCAGGCCTTCCGCCTCGAGAGCCGCGCAGAACTCGTCCCACAGCGGCTCCGCCTTCTCCGGCGGTGCAGCACCGCCGAAGCTCGGCCGGTTCCCCCTGCCCGTGTCGGCGATCAGCGTGAACTGGCTGATTGATAGGACGGAGCCGCCGGTGTCCACCACGCTGAGGTCGAAGCGTCCGTCGTCGCCCTCGAAGATCCGCAGCCGCGCGACCTTCGCCGCGAGCCGGCGAACCGTCGCGGAGTCGTCGTCCCGCGCGATTCCGACGAGCGCGACGAGCCCCGCGCCGATCTCGCCCTGCAGCTCGCCGGCGACGCGCACGCGCGCCTCGGTCACGCGCTGGCACACGATGCGCACCC
>JAWVDL010000328.1:0-3173 GCA_033857355.1 Gaiellaceae bacterium
TCAGCTCGGCCGCGTGGCGCGTGACCCAGTCGCTCACGCTCTTCTTCGTAGTCGTCTTCTACGCCGCGACCGTCTTCTGGGTCTACAAGGACGCGCGTCGGAGGATCGAGGATCCGTGGCTCGTCACGATGGCCGTGATCCTCGGGATCGTCCCGCCGTTCATCGGGCCGCTCGTCTACATGCTCTTCCGGCCGCCGGAGTACATGGCCGACGTGCGTGAGCGCGAACTCGAGATCAGGGCGATGGAAACCCGGCTCGCGCGGCGCGACCTGCATTGCCCGGTGTGCCGTGCAGAGGTGGACGCCTCGTTCCTCGTCTGTCCGGTCTGCACGACGAAGCTCAAGCAGTCGTGTGTGAACTGCAAGGCGCCGCTCGAGGCGCTGTGGCAGGTCTGCCCGTTCTGCGAGACGCCGGTCGACACACCCGCGTCGCTTGCGCTCGGACAGCGGGTCGCGTCGGCCCAGATCGAGCAGTCCGTCGAGGACACCTTCGACGCTGCCGCGGCGCGCCGCCGCCTGCGCAGCAGCGAGTAGACTCCGCCGCCCGATGGCGGTCGAACGCTCTCTGATCCTGATCAAGCCGGACGCGGTGGAGCGCGCCCTCGCCGGCGACATTCTGGGCCGGATCGAGCGCCGCGGCTTCACGTTGCGAGCCGCGAAGCTGCTGCGTGTGGACCGCGCGCTGGGCGAGGAGCACTACGCGGAGCACAGCGAGAAGCCGTTCTTCGGCGAGCTGGTGGACTTCATCACCTCCGCGCCGACGCTGGCGCTGGTCGTCGAGGGGGACGGTGCGATCGCGACGCTGCGGACGACGATCGGCTCGACGAATCCCGCCGACGCGGCGCCCGGGACGATCCGCGGCGACCTAGCGCTGGCGATGCCGAACAACCTCGTGCACGGGTCGGATTCGCCGGAGTCGGCCGCGCGCGAGATCGCGCTCTGGTTCGGCGATGACGAGCTCGTCTGACCTGCCCGACTACGCGGTCGTCAACCGCGCCAACTGGACGAAGGCGAACGCCGAATACACCGACCGGAAGGCCCACGACGCGTGGTCGGAAGCCGAGATCACCTGGGGCATGGCCGGGGCGCGCGAGAAGGACGTCCGGGTCCTTCCGGATCTCGATGGCAAGGACATCGTCGAGCTCGGCTGCGGCACGGCGTACTTCAGCGCCTGGCTGAAGAAGGCCGGCGCGGCTCGGGTGGTGGGCGTCGACGTCACGCCGGCGCAGCTCGAGACGGCGCGGCGGCTGAACGGCGAATTCGGACTGGGCCTCGAGCTGATCGAGGCGAACGCGGAGGAGACCGGTCTTCCCGACGCGTCGTTCGACATCGTCCATTCCGAGTACGGCGCCTCGATCTGGTGCGACCCGTACAAGTGGATCCCGGAGGCGGCCCGGCTATTGCGGGCGGGAGGCGACCTCGTCTTCCTCCGGAACTCGACGCTGGCAGTGCTGTGCGCGACCGCCGAAGGGCCGCCGTCGGAGACGCTGCAGCGGCCACAGCTCGGGCTGCACCGGCTCGAGTGGAGCGAACCCGACTTCGAGATCGAGTTCCAGCTCGGCCACGGCGACTGGGTGCGGCTCCTGCGCTCGAACGGCTTCGAGATTCTCGACCTCGTCGAGCTCTTTGCGACCGAGTCGACGCGGGAGCACACGTACTACGGATTCTCGCCTGACTGGGCGCGGAAATGGCCCGTCGAGGAGATCTGGCGCGCGCGCAAGGTCGCGTGAGCGTCCCGCCCGCTCCTCCGCTCCTGCTCGCGTCGACCTCGCCGCAGCGCCGCGCGATTCTCCAGCAGCTCGGGATCCCGTTCGACGTCGTCGCGCCACGGTACGTCGAGGAGGATCCGCCCGAGGCGGACGCGGTCGAGCTCGTGCGCGGGCACGCGCGCGAGAAGGCGCGATCGGTGGCGGCGCAGGCCGGCGACCGACCTGTGCTCGGAGTCGACACGGCCGTCGTGTTGCGGGGCCGCATCTACGGGAAGCCGGCGGGCGCGGCGGACGCTGAGCGGATGCTTGAGCAGCTCTCCGGCAAGACGCACGTGGTCGTCTCGGGGCTCTGTCTCGTCACGCCAGGCTGGGAGGTCGTCGAGGACGAGGCGACGCGTGTGGTGTTTCGGGCGCTGACGCCCCGCGATCTCGGCTCATACGTCGCGAGCGGCGAGTGGGAGGGGCGCGCCGGCGGCTACGCGATCCAGGGCCGGGGCGCGGCGCTCGTGAGTCGCGTCGAGGGCGACTATCTGAACGTCGTCGGTTTGCCGGCCGCGCTGCTCGTGCGCCTGCTCGCGGAGCGTTTCCCGGGCGTCTACGGCGTCGGTTGAGCCGCCTCGCCGCCTTTCGCCCCGCCGATCGCTGCGCGGGCGCCCAGCGCAGCCCTGTCCAGGGGCCAGGCCCCTGGACAGGGCCGACGCGGAGGGCTACGGAGACCTTGCCAACCCCCGCATCACGAACTCCTCGAACGCTGCGCGTGCCTTGCCTAGGTCTCTCCCGAACATCCCCAACAGGGTCAAGGTGAGGAACCGGGGGCGCCGCGCCTGGCCGACCGTCGCGCGGTAGCTGCTCCAGCGCCATTCGCCCGGATGCCGACATAGTCCAGCTCGAACCGGGTTCAGCACGATGTAGCGACACACCTCGAGGAGATGCCAGTCGCTTTCGACCTCTTCGGCCGCGAACCGTCTTTCAAAGAGGTGCCCCTCGTAGCCGTGTCGGCGGTTGAAAGCCTGCGCGTACTGGCCATTCAGGAGCTGCATGCCCACCGAGATATCAGCGTTCGGCGTCTCGACGAGCAGGTGATAGTGATTCGTCATCAGGCAGTACGCGTGCACCTTCCAACCCAGTCGCTCCACGACGTTGCCGAGCAGGAAGAGGAAGACCTCGCAATCACGATCCTCGAGCACGATCGGCTGCCGACGGTTCCCGCGCGTCGTCACGTGATAGAGCCCGTCAGGGATCTGGCGCCGCGGCAACCGAGGCATCCAGCGACCGTAGGCGCACTCTTCTGCGTTCGACAGCCGCGGCGGGCATTGACACGCTTTCGGCACGCTTTGCGGGACACGTCGAGGGGCCAGGCCCTGGTGGTGGGTAGAGACATGTCCACGGTGCCCGAGCGGCGGGCGCGCTCGCAAATTGCGAGCTTTGGGCGCCCCGCAGCTAGACTCGGCGCGGCAATGGGGCT
>JAWVDL010000329.1:0-2549 GCA_033857355.1 Gaiellaceae bacterium
CGCCAGCGGAACGATCTCCTCGGCCGGGGGCGCGTCGGCGCCCGTGAGTGTGCGCACGAGCGCTTCGATCTCGGGCTCCAGCCGCGGCTTCGGCTTGTAGGCGCCCAGCCGCTCGATGAGTGGCGCCGCCTTGACGAGCGCGTTGTCGGCGATGCCGGGCATCGAGGCGTGGCCGCTTCGGCCCCGCACGGTCAGCTTGAACGGCGACGACATCTTCTCGGCCGTGGCGCAGAGGTAGAAGGGCCGGCCGCCGAGCTCGAGACGGTCGCCGGCGCCCTCGTTGACGGAGTACTCGGCACGCACCGCGTCCGGATGCTCCTTGACGAGCCACTGGAGCCCGAAGCCCTTCCCCACCTCCTCGTCGGCCGCGGCGACGAAGATCAGGTCGCCTTCGGGCTCGAAGCCCTCGCGCGCGAGCGATGCGATCGCCACCGCGCTCGCGGCCACCTCCCCCTTCATGTCGAGCGCGCCGCGCCCCCAGATCTCGCCGTCGCGAAGGTCGCCCGACCAGGGATCCGCCGACCACTCCGCGGTGTCCGCAGCCACCGTGTCCGTGTGGGACAGGAAGGCGAGCCGCGGCCCGCCTCCTCGCCCCGGAATCCGCGCCACGAGGTTCGCGCGCTCGGGCACCTTGGCGTAAAGCTCGCAGGACACACCGTTCGGCTCGAGGTAGTCGCGCAGCAGCTCTGCCGCCTGGGTCTCGTTCCCCGGCGGGTTGACCGTGTCGAGCCGGATCAGCTGCTGGAGGAGATCGGCGACCTCGTCGCGGAGCGAGACGGTGGCCACTACCGACGGTCTCCAAGGACGAGCAGGTAGTCGCGCGGGACGGCGACGCCGCCGCCCTCTCTGCGGAAGCGCTCGCAGTACTCGACGTACGCGTCGTGGAACTCCTCCCGCCGGGCGTCGTCGAGCGTCGAGAGGAGCGCCTTGCACGGCGGCGCGGACTGCGACCAAAACTGCCAGACCTCCTCGCCCGACGCTCCCTCGATCAGCCACGTGCCCGGCTCGATCGTCAGGTCGAACGATTCACCGAGCAGCTCCTCCAGGTACTCCTCACGGCCCCACTTGAACGGCTCGCGGCCCTCGGGAGTCTCGAGGCCGAATCTCCCGTACAGCTCCGCCATTCCGGGATCCGGACGCCAGACGGTGAGGCCGAGGCGGCCACGGTCGACGCGCGCGAGCTCGGCGGCGGTCGCCCGGTGGTCGGGCGCGAAGATCACGCCGAACACGGAGGTGACGACGTCGAAGGACGCGTCCTCGTACCGCAGCGCCTGCGCATCGCCGACCTCGAACGAGATCTGGTCTGCCCCGCGCTTCGCACGCGCGGCGTCGATCATCGCCGGCGCGATGTCGATGGCGGTCACGTCCGCACCGGCTCGCGCTGCACGCAGAGCCACCTCGCCGGTCCCGGTCGCCACGTCGAGCCAACGAATGCCCGGACCAGGCTCGAGCCGCGAGACGACCTCATCGTGGATCGGCGCGAACCGCTGCGCGATCTGCTCGTACTCGGCGGAGCCCCAGAGCTCTGCGGCGTCCGTGCTCAGTCGGACTCCTGCGCCAGCGCGGTCAGCTCGTTCCTGACCTCCCAGAGCTCCGGATAGAAGCTCTTGTGGATCAACCGGCCGAGCACCTCCACGGGCGTTCCCTGCGTCCCGACGACCTTGTCGCCGATGATCCGCGCCACGACCTTGTAGTGCCGGATCCGCCAGAGGGTCACGCGTTCGTCCCACTCGATCAATGCCTCGGCGAGCTGGTAGAGATCCTCGTGTTCGCGCCCGCGCGTGTAGACCTCGAGGAGCGAGAGCCCAGCACCCTCGCGCGCCTTCCAGAACGCCTGGCCGAGCACCGGGGAGACGCGGCGGATCTGCCGGAAGCCCGGCGAGTCGAAGCCGCTGCCGTGCCCGAGCACACGCCGGATCTCCTGGTACTCCCACGGCGACATCTGCTCGAGCATGTCCAGTGCGGTCGTCGCGTACTGCATGCAGAGATGCGAGCGGCGCAGCAGGCGCAGCGCGGCGGCGACGTCATCGTTCTGGACGAGCTCCGTCGCGCCCTCGACCTCGTTCCACGCGAGCTGCAGCCAGAGCTCCGACGACTGGTGCACGGTCTGGAAGAGCAGCTCGTCGCGGTGGACGCGCTCCTCCGGCTTCTTCTGCAGCGACAGCAGCTCCTCGGTGTTGAGATAGCGCTCGTAGTCGCTGGGCGCGGAGCCAGGGAGGATCGGCTCGGAGAAGTCCTCCGTCTCGGTCGCCACGCAGGAGAGAATACCCGGGCATGAGCGATCTCTTCTCCGATGCCGCCGCCCAGCGCGGGCCCGCCGTCGCGCCGCTGGCTCTGCGCCTGCGCCCGTCGACGCTCGACGAGTTCGTCGGCCAGCAGCACGTGCTCGGGGCGGGCTCGGCATTGCGGCTCGCGATCGAGGAGGACCGGATGGGCTCGGCGATCTTCTACGGGCCGCCCGGGACCGGGAAGACGACGCTCGCTCGAATCGTCGCGGGCGCGACGGGCGCGGAGTTCGAGGAGCTTTCCGCGGTGTCCGCGACCGTCAA
>JAWVDL010000330.1:0-3564 GCA_033857355.1 Gaiellaceae bacterium
GGGATCAACGTCGCGAACCCGACCTCCGCCGGCCGGACGTCGAGGATCTCCGCGACCAGCGAATCGCCCGGCTCGGCGCCGCGCACCGCGACCGGCCCGGTGGCGGAGTTGACCCGGTCGAAGTCGATCTCGGTGACGAGATCGTCCTCCGACCGGATCTGCCCCGTGAAGCAGTCGTTCGTCTCGAACGTGACCGTGTCGCCCGGCTCGACCTCGAGCACCGGATCGAGGTCGGGCCCGAAGGCCCAGACGATCTGGTCGCGGCCGAGCCGGTGGGTCGTTGCGACCGCCATCTACTCGGGAGGAACCGCCGGTCCGGCCGGTCCGACCGGGGCGACCGGCCCCACGGTCTCGTCCTCGACGTACACGCGCTCCATGTCGCGCAGCCGCTCGGGCCGCGTGATCGAGAGCACGATCGTGAGCACGATCCCGCCGACGATCCAGACGATCGCCGCCCAGTTCGCGTACTTGATCGGGTACGTCGGCGGCGTCTTGTAGTACTGGAAGTAGAGCGGGAAGAAGAACAGGATCGCCCCGGCCAGCGGCAGCACGAAGTGGAGCAGCGCGTTGAACTCGCTGCGTCGCTTCGTCCAGTAGTGCCACATGCAGCCGAAGCAGATCAGGATGTAGACGACCACCACGACGATCACCGCGAGCGTGGCGATGAACGCGAAGCCGATCAGCGGGCCCCACTTCCAGCCCAGGATGAGCGAGGCGACGAGCGCGAACGCCGTCATCCAGATGATCGCAATGTGCGGCGTCTTGAATCGCGGGTGGGTGCGGGCGAACGGCCGGGGTGCGAGTCCGTTGCGCGCCAGCGCGTAGAAGACCCGCGTCGCGGCGTTGACGGCCGCGTTCGAGTTCGCCGCGATCGAGTTCACGATCGCCGCGAAGACGAGGATCCAGCCGGTGCTCCAGAAGACCTTGCCGAGGTTCCGCCACGGATCCGCGCCGGTCGCCTGGTCGACGAAGTTGTTGAAGCCGGCACCGAAGACCCACGCGTAGGAGCAGAGCACGTAGAAGAGCCCGATCGCGAGCGCCGAGCCGACGACAGCGACCGGAATCGTGCGCCGCGGGTGCTTGGCCTCCTCGCCGAGCGGCGCGGCCGCCTCGAACCCGATGAAGGCCAGGATCGCGAACACCATGCCTCTGCCGATCCCGCTCCACCCCCCGTGGGCGTTGTTCGGGTTGAACGGCTGGAGGTTCAGGTCACCTGCGTTCGAGAGCAGCATCCAGATCGCGAGCGCTCCGAAGACGGCGATCTCGAACGCGCCGAGCAGCACGCCCGCCGTGGTCGAGAGTCGAATGTCCCGGTAGGTCAGCAGGAACACGACGGCGGTCATGACGCAGACCCAGATCCACCACTGACCGCTGTAGTTCCACACGCCTTCGGCGCTCATCACCTCGTGCATCGCCCAGCCGAACTCGAGGTAGAGGAACGGCGCGACCAGCGGCTCGAACAGGATGAACAGCCAGGCGATGAGGAATCCGGCCCAGGGGCCGAGCGAGTTGGCGGCGTAGGCGTAGAGGCCGCCGGCCGACGGAGTCAGCTTTGCGAGCTGGCCGATCGCCGTCGCCGCGCAGAGGCAGGCGACGAGCGCGAGCGCGACGGCCAGCGGCAGAGCCTGCCGTGCGTCCGGAACCGAGATGTAGATCGAGTACGCCACGGCTGCACCCGGCGCCATGTGCGTGATCGACTGGAAGAGCACCTGGGGCAGGCCGATCGAGTGCTCTCGCAGCCGATCGAAGGAACCGCCCTGAGCCGCGTTCGCTGCCACCGCAACCTCCCGAAGTCGCGTTACCCCGCGGGACGATGCTTTCGGATTTGAAGCCCGGCTGCAACCCCCTCGTGGGTCAGTCCCAGGGCGGGGCGCGCGGTCGCCGCTTGCGGTGCCCGCTTTCAGGACGGGCGGCTTTGTCGTCCGTCCGTCTGGATCGACCATGCCGGCCCCGCGTGAGTCTTACTCGGATGAGGCGATCAGTCCGTCGAGTACATCCTTGAATGTCGTCCACTGCTTGGCGTTGAAGCGGGCACGCCATGATTGTTCGACCTCTCGCCCGGCGCTCCAGATGGCTGCATCGAGCGCCTCGCCACGCTGTGTCAGTCGGATGATGCGGGCGCGCCCGTCCGTGGGATCGGGGTGGCGCTTCACATAACCCAACCGCTCGAGCTCTCTCAGCATGTCGTTGGTTGCCTGCTTGGATAGGCGTGCCGTCATGGCGATCTCGCTTGGTCGACGCCGATCCACGCCGGCGAACCGGAACAGTCCGATCATTCCCCCGGTTACGTCCGGGTGTCCGGCTGAGCGGATGCGTGCCAGCATCTCCGTGCGTCCTAGGTCGTAGGCGAGGCGTACCCGGCCGACGACGCTCGGTGCGCGCTCGAGCGCTGAAGGGCTTGACAGATCTAGTACGGGAGGAGTACTATCTTTCGTACGGGTCACGTACTACATAGTACCGAAGCCGCGTGAGTCGCGAGAGATGAGTGAGTGAAAGCAGGCCTGGTGTTCAGGGCCGTCTTCGAGCCCTTTCAGGGGAGAGAGTGAGGCCTCATGCGCCTCCATGTCTGGTTCGTCTTGCTTGCCGTCGCTTTTCTTTCGACGGTTGTTGCGTCAGGTGCCAGTGCCGCCACTGTCTGCAACCCGGGCGGCGACGTGTGCGTCGTCTCCAGCGGTTTCGCAGGTCTGCAGAGCGACATCGCGACGGCTGGTGCGCCCGCTGCGATCACGCAAATGTTGACGCGCGAGGTCGCGCTCTCGCAAGCATTGCATCCTCCTGGCCCATGCTTTGAGGGAGCGTTCCCGCCTGGGCCTCCCTGCGTGCCAACGCCGTCTTCTCAGTACTTGCCCTCTGAGTATCTGCTGGTGCTCATCGACTACCAGGTCGGTGCGCTCTCAGGGCTGCTCCCTCGCGCCGGCTGTGTCGGCGGATGTTCGTTCCCGCCTGCCGCCGCCCATGTGATCGACGGCGACATTCGCGCGATCCTCGCCGACCGGACCCTCTTCCCACCGGGCGCGCCCTCCCTGCCGGCGTTCACTGGCTAGGGCGTTCTGCGGCGGCCAGTGGCGGCTGGGGGCGTCGGCGCCAGCTAAGGCGCCGGCGTTCCGACCGCGCTGCGTCGACTGTGACGCTTTCGGGCTTGGGTCGAGCCGCCCGTCGAAACTCGGCCGCCACACGAGCGGCGTGGTCGAACGATCACCAGTAGGAGCTGTTGAAGGAGATGAGCAGTGGATCGGGCGGGCGGCTGTGCAAGCGAGGTTTTTGGTCTGGAAGGGCTCGAATGACGTTCTCACCCTAGCGGCCTTGGCTGCCAATCCCTCCGACGCGTTGGCCTGAATCCCATGGCGGCGGGTTATGTGTCCAGCGGCCCGAACACATCGTGGCGACGACCTGGACGTCGCGAAGCTCCTCCGCTTCGAGCTCGAAGGGGTCGCGGTCGAGAACGACGAGGTCGGCGGCGAAGCCGGGGATGAGCTTCCCGCGCCGGCGCTCGTCGCGCGCGAGCCACGCAGGCGCGATGCACGTCGCGTGCAGCGCCTGCTCGAGCGTGACGCGCTGCTCGGG
>JAWVDL010000331.1:0-5456 GCA_033857355.1 Gaiellaceae bacterium
TACGGGGCTTGCGGGGCTAGATCCACGCAGTCGCAAGCAGAATGGCTGCGTGGCTGCCGTAGCTCCCGCCCGCAGGGCCGCGTACGAGGTCGTGCTGCGCGTCTTCGAGGAGGACGCGTACGCGGACCGGGTCTTCCGCACCGTCGCCTCCAGGCTCGACGAGCGCGACCGGGCGCTGGCGCAGCAGCTCGCCTACGGGACGGTTCAGCGGGTGCGAACGCTCGACCATGCGATCGAGACGTTGGCCCGGCGCAAGGTGCATCGGCTCGACGCGCCGGTTCGCGCTGCGCTTCGAGTCGGGGCCTACCAGCTCGCGTTCATGGGCGGGATCGCGCGCTACGCCGCCGTGAACGAGTCGGTCGAGCTGGTGCGCGGCGCTCGGCTCGAACGCGCCGTCCCGTTCACGAACGCGGTGCTCAGGCGGCTGACGGTCGGGATCCGCGAGCTGATCGACTCGCTCCCCGAGGGCGCGCTGAAGCTCTCCTATCCCGACTGGGTCGAGGAGGTCTGGACGCGCGACTTCGGCCGCGACACGGCGCTCGAGCTGATGCGCGCGCAGAACGAGCCGCAGGAGCTCGTCGTCCGCCGCAATCGCCGCCGGGCCGGAGAGATCGAAGGGGACCCGGATCCCGAACTGCCGGATGCAGTGCGCGTGCGGCGCTTGGACGAGGCCGCGGTGCAGGCCGGGCTGATCTGGCCCCAGAGCCGCGGCTCGCAACTCGCGGGGCTCTGCGTCGGGTCGCGCGACGGGGAGCGCGTCCTGGACCTCTGCGCAGCCCCGGGCGGCAAGGCGACGCAGCTCGCCGGCGACGTCGTTGCCGTGGAGAAGCATCCCGGGCGGGCGCGCGAGCTCGAGGAGAACTGCGCGCGGATGGGCGCGACCAACGTGACCGTCGTGTGTGCGGACGCGCTAGAGCTTCCGGACGAGCTGACGGGATTCGACCGTGCGCTCGTGGACGCGCCGTGCTCGGGCCTGGGCGTTCTCGCGGCGCGGCCGGACCTGCGCTGGCGCGGGGCTCCCCTGTCGGAGCTGCAACTCGACCTGTTGCGAGCTGCCGCCGGTCGCGTCCGCCCGGGTGGGACGATTCTGTACTCGGTCTGCACGTTGAACGCCGACGAGAATGAGGCGGTCGTCGACGCGTGCGGTCTGGAGGTGGAGCCGCTCGGCGACGACTGGCCGGGCTACCGGCATCCGCGCCGGCCGGAGTTCCTGCTCACGCGCCCGGACCTCCACCGCACGTCCGGGTTCTTCATCGCGCGACTCCGCGTCTGACGAGAACCGGGGGAAGAAGAGACACGCAATTGGCGCAACGGCGTCCCAGCGCTGTTCGCATTTGCCCGGTAGCGTCGATCGCAGAGGGTGGTGGTTGGCCCCCACCCTTCTATTGAGGGGCGGGGGACCCCACGCAGGCGCGCGCGGGCGCGTGTGCAAGAGTCTCTGCGGGTGCCCTGGAACGAGTGGATCCGGACGGTCGAGATCGAGCCGTCTCTCTATGCGGCGAACTTCGCGCACCTCGGCGACCAGATCGACGTGCTCCTGCGCGCAGGCGCCCGCGTCTTCCACTTCGACGTCGGCGACGGCCATTTCGTGCCGCCGATCACGATCGGCCCGATCGTGCTGCAGTCGATCTCGCCGCAGATCCACGCGCTGGAAGGCGTGATCGACGTCCACATGATGACCGAGACGCCCGAAAAGCACTTCGCCGCGATCGCGGAGGCGGGCGGAGACAGCGTCACCGTCCACCTCGAGGCCTGCTCCGATCCCGCGGCGACCGTCCGGGCAGCCCGCGAGCAGGAGCTCGAGGTCGGACTCGCGTTCAAGCCGGAGACGTCGCCCGAGCAGGCAGCAGCGGCCGCCGACGGCTTCGACATCGTCCTCTGCATGAGCATCGAGCCCGGCTATTCCGGACAGGAGTTCATGCCTGACGCGATCGACCGGATCCGGAGACTCCGGGCTCTGCTGCCCGAGGCGATGCCGATCCAGGTCGACGGCGGGATCGACGCCGAGAACGTGCGCGAAGTTCGCGAGGCGGGCGCGACGCTTTTCGTCGCAGGAACCTCGATCTTCGCGCGGGAGGACCTGCCTCGGGCGTACCGCCGGCTCGTCCAGGCCCTGGCGTGACCCCGCTCGAGCGCGCGCTCGAGCTCGCGGAGCGCGGCCGCGGGACGACGCGTCCGAATCCCGTCGTCGGCGCGGTGATCGTCCGCGACGGCGAGACCGTCGGCGAGGGCTGGCACGAGCGCTACGGCGGCCCGCACGCGGAGATCAACGCGCTCGCAGCGGCCGGAGAACGCGCGCGCGGCGCCACGATGGCGGTCACGCTCGAGCCCTGCTCCCACCACGGTCAGACGCCTCCCTGCGCCGACGCGCTCATCGCCGCGGGCGTCGTCCGGGTCGTCGCGGGCGCTGAGGATCCCAATCCGGAGGTGCGGGGGAGCGGCTTCGAGAAGCTGCGCGCAGCCGGGGTCGAGGTCGAGGTCGCCGACGGAGAGCTCGGCTTTCGGGCGCGCGCCCAGAACGAGGGCTACCGGACGTGGGTCGCGAAAAGACGGCCGTTCGTGACCTACAAGGTCGCAACGACGCTCGACGGCCGCGTCACGCTGCCAGGCCGTCGGTGGGTGACCGGCGAGGCGAGCCGCCGACTCGTCCACGAGCTACGCGCGCAGGCCGACGCCGTCGCCGTCGGGATGGGAACGGTGCGCGCCGACCGGCCGCAGCTGACCGCACGCGACGTGGGGGCCGAGCGGCAGTTCAGGCGGCTCGCTTTCGGCTCGGGTCCGCTACCCGAGGACTCCGAGCTCGAGCTGCGGACAGGCCCGATCTCCGAGGAGCTCGCCCGGCTCGCCGAGGAGGGCGTCCAGTCGCTCCTGCTCGAGGGCGGGGCGACCCTGGCCACTGCGTTTCTCGCCGCCGACCTCGTCGACAAGCTGCTCGTGTTCGTGGCCCCGGCGCTCGGCGGCACCGGGCCGACGCTCGTCGGTGAGCTTCCCGAGTCTCGCGCGCTCTCGCACCTCGGCGCGCACCGCGTGGGGGAAGACGTCCTCCTCAGCGCGTACGTCCACGAGCCGTAGCACCGAGGCTAGGCTTGGACGGTGTTTACCGGCATCGTTCGTGAGCGCGGTCGCGTCGCCTCGGTCGAGGGCGACGGCAACGGAATCCGCATCAGACTGGAGGCGCCTCTCACCGCGGGCGAGGCGGCGATCGGCGACTCCGTCTCGCTCAACGGCTGCTGCCTCACTGTCGTCGAGACCGCCGATGGAACGCTCGCCTTCGACGCCGTGCCCGAGACCCTCGCCCGGAGCTCGCTCGAGGGGCTCGAGGCCGGCTCCGAGCTCAACGTCGAGTCGGCTGTGCGTGCCGGCGACCCGCTTGGCGGCCACTACGTCCAGGGGCACGTCGACGCCGTTGGAACCGTGCGCTCGGTCGACCGGGAGGGCGAGGGTCTGCGGATCTGGCTCGACACCCCGCCCGACGTGCTGCGGTACTGCGTCGAGAAGGGCTCGGTGGCGGTCGACGGGGTCTCGCTGACGATCGCCGGCCTCGACGAGAGCGGCTTCGCCGTCGCGCTGATCCCGCACACCTTGTCCGCGACGACGCTGGGAACGCTCGTCCCGGGAGCCCGGGTCAACCTCGAGGCCGACGTGCTCGCCAAGTACGTAGAACGGCTGGTCGAAGTACGATGACCCCGTGACCGTGGCCGCAGAACGCTCCACGCCGTTCGCCACCATCGAGGAGGCGATCGACGACATCCGGCAGGGCAAGCTCGTCGTGGTCGTCGACGCCGACGACCGCGAGAACGAGGGCGACCTGACCATCGCGGCGCAGTTCGCGACCCCCGAGGCCGTCAACTTCATGGCGACTCATGCGCGCGGTCTGATCTGCCTGTGCCTCACCGACGAGCGCTGCGAGGAGCTCGACCTCCGCCCGATGACCGATCGCAACGAAACGCCCTACGGCACCGCGTTCACGGTCTCCGTCGAGGCTCGCGAGGGCATCACGACCGGAATCTCCGCCGCCGACCGGTCGCGCACGATCCAGGTCGCGATCGACCCTTCCAAGGGCCCGCAGGATCTCGTCCAGCCCGGCCATGTCTTCCCGCTGAAGGCGCGCCGCGGCGGGGTGCTCGAGCGCGCGGGGCAGACCGAAGCCGCCGTCGACCTCGCGCGGCTCGCGGGGCTCAATCCGGCCGGAGTCGTCTGCGAGGTCATGAACGAGGACGGGACGATGGCGCGCGTCCCCGACCTGATCCCGTACTGCGAGCAGCACGGCCTCAAGCTCGTCACCGTCGCCGACCTGATCGAGTACCGGCGCCGCACCGAGAAGCTCGTCGAGCGGATGACCACCGTCCGGCTGCCCACCGAATACGGCGAGTTCACCGCGGTCGCCTTCCGCGAGATCCTGACCGGCAAGCACCACGTCGCGCTCGTCCACGGGGATGTCGAGGGTGCGGAGGACGTGCTCGTCCGCGTGCATTCCGAGTGCCTGACCGGCGACGTGTTCCACTCGCTGCGATGCGACTGCGGCGAGCAACTCGATCTCGCCCTGCGGCGGATCGCCGAGGAGGAGCACGGTGTGCTGCTCTACATGGCGCAGGAGGGCCGCGGAATCGGTCTGCTGGCGAAGCTGAAGGCGTACGAGCTGCAGGAGAACGGGCTCGACACGGTCGAGGCGAACCTCGAGCTCGGCTTCCCGCCCGACGCGCGGGAGTACGGGATCGGCAACCAGATCCTGTCCGACCTCGGGCTGACGACGATCCGGATCCTCACGAACAACCCCCGCAAGATCGCCGGGATCGACGGCTTCGGGCTCGACGTGGTCGAGCAGGTTCCGATCGAGATCTCGCCGCAGCCTGAGAACGAGCGGTACCTCGCCACGAAGCGCGACAAGCTCGGCCATCGCCTGCACCACCAGCACCTCCGGTTCCCGGAGCCCGAGCAGCCGGAGGGCGAGTGAGCGAGCGGGAGGGCTGGCCCGGCGCAGACGGGCCCGATCTGGACGAGTCGATGGAGGACGTTCGCGCCGTGCTCGGCGAGGAACGCGAGGACGAGCCGGACGAGGCGTCCGAGGACATGCCGGTGCCGCAACTGCGCGGGCCGGACCAGCACGCCGACGGCGAGCTCAGGATCCCGCCGCACGTCAAGGTGCTCGAAGGCACGCCGAACGGCTCGCGCCGCGGGGTCGCGTTCGTCGTCGCGCGGTTCAACGGCGAAATCACGTCCCGGATGCTGGAGTCCGCGCTGGCGGAGGCGGACACCGCGGGCGTGTCCGAGGACGCGATCACCGTCATGCCGGTTCCAGGCGCTTTCGAGCTTCCTCTCGCGGCGATGGCACTCGCCAAGACGCGCCGCTACGCATGCGTGGTCGCGCTCGGCTGCGTGATCCGCGGCGAGACTCCGCACTTCGACTATGTCGCCGGGGAAGCTGCGAGCGGGTTGCAGCTGGCCGCGCTGGAGAC
>JAWVDL010000332.1:0-3310 GCA_033857355.1 Gaiellaceae bacterium
GCAGCAGCACGATCGCGCCGACCGGGACGTTGACGAAGAAGATCCACTCCCAGCCGAGGTATTTCGTCAGCACGCCGCCGAGCAGGACGCCGAACGCGGCGCCGCTTCCGGCGACCGCGCCCGAGACGCCGAGGGCCTTGTTCCGCTCCGCCCCTTCTTCGAAGGTCGTGGAGATGATCGCGAGCACGGCGGGGGAGATGAGCGCCGCGCCGAGCCCCTGAATCCCACGCGCGACGATGAGCATCGCCTCGTTCTGCGCCAGTCCGCAGGTCAACGACGCGGCGGTGAAGAGCCCGGTGCCGAGCATGAAGATGCGCCGCCGGCCGAGGAGGTCGCCGATCCGGCCGCCGAGAAGGAGGAAGCCGCCGAACGTCAGCGAGTAGGCGGTGATCACCCACTGCAGGTTGGGCTGCGAGAAATGCAGCGAGGTCTTGATCGTCGGCAGCGCGACGTTGACGATCGCCACGTCGAGGACGGTCATGAAGAACGCACTGCAGATGAGCGCGAGCGCTTTCCAGCGTCGTGGATCGGGTGCGGTCACTGCCATGTGCTCCTCCTCGCCGTGGGTTAAGCCCCTGTCAACGCTGCAGAGTGCGCGAGTATTTCAGCCGTGGACGTCGTCGCTGCCTGGGACGAGCTCGGACGAGCCTGGCGGCGCACGTTCGAGCTGGCCTGGGAGGCGCACGGCCGGGGCACGATTCCGGTCGGCGCGGTTATAGCGGCTCCCGACGGCGAGATCGTTGCCGAGGGCCGCAACCGGATCTTCGAGAGCCGTGCGCCGGCAGGCGAGCTCGCGGGCACGCGCCTGGCGCACGCCGAGGTGAACGCCCTGGCCCATCTCGACCTGTCACGCCGCTGGGAGGATCACACGCTCTACACGTCGCTCGAGCCCTGCGTGCTCTGCGTCGGCGCCGCGCTGCTGTCGACGATCGGCGGGATCCACTACGCGTCGATCGACGTCGTCGGCGGCGGCTTCACGACGCGGTCGCTGTCGCTCGACCGCAAGCACAGCGCACCGGTGGAGCGGCAAGGACCGCTCGAAGGACCGATCGCCTTGCTCAGCGAGGCGTTGCTCGCGGCGTTCTTCGTCCGGAACCTTCCCGAGAGCCCGCCGTTCGGGACGCTGCGCTCACAGCGGCCCGACGTGGTCGCGCTCGGCGCGGAGCTCGACCGCCGCGGCTCGGAGGACGCCGCGCGCAGCGACGTGCCCCTTGGCGAGTTCCTGCCGCGGATCGCTGACCTCTTCTAAGGTAGAGCCCAGAAAGGGCCGGTCAGGCCGAGCCGTTCGAGGATCGCCTGGTTTTCGTCGCTGGTTCGCGGGCGCCAGTCCGGGGCGAGGCGTGTGTCCCACCAGGCATGCGCGAGCTCGCACATCTTGCCCGCTGTGATCGTCGCCCCGGGATCGCGGCCGGCGAGCCAGCGCTCGACGTGCTCTTCCGACCGGAAGAGATTCATCGTCCCTCAGGTGAAGACGATGTCGTCCCACCAGCGCGCGGCCGGGACGAGGATGTGCACGAGGTGCTCGTCAGGCTCGGGAGCGCCTGCGCGCACGTCGATCTCGATCGGCTCGGCGCAGTCGGCGCACGACGCGGAGACGTGACCGTCCACCGCGAGCGCCGCGCAGACCCCGAATGCGTCCCACGCGCAGTTGGCGAACCAGGTGCGGCCGCCCGCGGCGACGCGGTATGCGCTCGGCACCGCCGAGAAGGGATTCAGCATCCGGATCTCGGTCGTGCCCCGCTCGAGCACGAGCGCGTGGGCCTCGTGGAGGCGCCGCAGGAGCTCGGCTCCCTCGTCGGGTTCGACGCCCAGTTCCTCGAACCGCGGTACGCGCCCCAGCTCGACGAAGCGCGAGTAGATCAGGTTCCGGAACCCGAGCTCGCGCTCGTTCATCGCCGCCGGCAGGGCTTGTGTGGCCGTGAGCGCTGGCCGCGCTTGCAGAGCGGCGGCTTGCGCTTCTTCTTCGGCGGCTTGACCTTCGGCCGCGTCGTCGTCGTGGTGGTGGTGGTGGCCGTTGTGGTCGTAGTCGCCGGCGGGGCGTTCGTGTCGAGGAACGGGCTGTCGGCGAAGTCCGGACATCCAGCGATGCCCGCGCGGTAGTAGTCGTCGTGGCCGACGTCGAGCACCGCCGGCTGCCACGGCCCGTCGCCTGCCCACATCAGGTCGGTCGGGCTGTCGGAGGTGTGACCCGCGAGGGTGTGATGCGGCGCGCACGTCGGGACGAAGCCGAGCGTGTGCATCAGCTCGTGCAGCATCGCGAACTCGAGGTACCTGGGCGGTTCACCTGCGCCCACGAGCTGATTCTGGTCGCAGGCGTTACTGGCTCCGGCGAGTCCGTGCAGGTACATCGCCGCAACCACCCCGGGCAGCGAGGGCGGCCATGCGCCACCGCCGCACGAGAACGTGCTCTTCCCGTCGTAGTAGACGGCGTAGAGCTTGCCCGGCGCGAGCAGTCCGCCTGCGCGCAGCTCCGACTCGAGCTCGTCTCGGATGAACGCGCCCTTGGCAGCCATCTCGTCATCCGTGAGCGGCGTCTCGAAGAACGTCACGTCGAGCTGGCCGCCGGAGGTGTCGAGTCGCAGCCCGCCGCCACCGGTCTGGCCGCGCAGCCAGGTGTTCCACGAGTCGACTGAGCCGGCGAGGACGCCGTTGGCGTCGAGCTGCCGATCCTGTCCTCCGCGCGGGATGGCATAGACGACGTGCACCTGCGGGCCGGTCGCATCGTCGGGTCTGTCGGTCGTCGTCCGGGGAAGCGCGCGCGGCGCCGACTGGGCCGCCAGCGCCGCGACCAGAGCGGCGAGCAGCACGAGGAGGACAGGGAGGCCGCGCGCCCGCATCAGTGCCTGAAGTGGCGCCGGCCGCTGAAGACCATGGTCGCGCCGGCCGATTCGACCGCGGCGACCACCTCGGCGTCGCGCCTGGAGCCTCCGGGCTGGATCAGCGCCGTCATGCCCGCGTCGATCGCGACCTGCGGGCCGTCGGCGAACGGGAAGAAGGCGTCGGACGCAAGCGCGGCACCCGCCAGGTCGTGGCCGTGCTCGCGCGCCTTCTCGATTGCGATCTTCACCGAGTCGACACGGCTCGTCTGGCCGCCGCCGATCCCGATCGTCTGCAGGTCCTTGGCGATGACGATCGCGTTCGAGGTGACGTGCTTGCAGACGCGCCACGCAAACAGCAGGTCGCCCCAGCACTCCTCCGAAGGGTTGCCCGCTACGACCTCCATCCCTTCGCGGTCGTCGACGTCGAAATCGCGATCCTGGACGAGCAGGCCCCCGACGACGCGCTTGTAGTCGCGCTCGGCGGCGTCGAA
>JAWVDL010000333.1:0-2571 GCA_033857355.1 Gaiellaceae bacterium
CGAAGACCTGGAGCGCCTCCTCCGCGCGCCGCCGGTCCGCGGCGGTGAACGGTGCGTGCCGGGGAGTGACGACGACCTGCGGCGGCCCACCGTGGAACCGCTGCCGAAAGTGGTGCGCCGTGTCCTGATGCGTCACTCCGATGCCGACCGCGGTGCCGACGAGCGCAAGCGCGACGCCGAGGTAGCCGAGACGCTTCCGCCGACGCGGCGAGGAGAGGAACGCACGCATCCGCGGTCATTTTGCCCATCGGGCACCGTCGGGTAGCGCGGGCGACTCCGAGGACTGAGCTGAGAAACGCCCCACAGCTCGAAACGGATACGGACCCGGGGGCTTACGCTACGACCCGTGAGGATCTGCGCGAGCTGTGGAGCCGAGAACCGCGAGGGAGCACGCTTCTGCGACACCTGCGGGGCGACGCTCGGAGCAACCGCGCCGGTGCGAGAGGAGCGAAAGGTCGTCAGCGTCCTGTTCACCGACCTCGTCGGGTTCACGAGCCGAGCGGAGCAGCTCGACCCGGAGGACGTGCGCGCCACCCTCTCGCCCTACTACGCCCGGCTGCGCAGCGAGATCGAGCGGCACGGCGGGACGGTGGAGAAGTTCATCGGCGACGCCGTGATGGCCGTCTTCGGCGCCCCGGTCGCGCACGAGGACGACCCCGAGCGGGCCGTTCGTGCCGCGCTGGCGATCCGCGATGCGATCCGCGAGCTGAACGAGTCCGAGCCGACTTTCGAGCTTCAGCTCCGCAGCGCGGTCACCACGGGCGAGGCTTTGATCTCGCTCGGCGCGCGTCCCGACGAAGGCGAGGGAATGGCGTCCGGCGACGTCGTCAACACGGCCGCGCGCGTGCAGGCTGCCGCTCCGGTCGACGGGATCCTCGTCGGAGAGGCGACCTACCGCGCCACCAGCAACGCGATCGAGTATCGCGCGGCCGATCCCGTCGAGGCGAAGGGCAAGGCCGAGCCGGTCACCGTCTGGGAGGCCGTGTCCGCGAAGTCCCGCTTCGGCCTCGACGTCGAGCAGCAACTGCGCTCGGAGCTCGTCGGCCGCGAGCGCGAGCTCAGCCTCCTCGTCGACGCTCTCGCCGCCTGCCGCAGTGAGCTCTCGCCACAGCTGATCACCCTCGTGGGCGTCCCGGGGATCGGCAAGAGCAGGCTCGTCGCCGAGCTCTTCCAGGTCGTCGACCGCGATCCCGACCTGATCTGGTGGCGCCAGGGCCGCTCGCTCCCGTACGGCGAAGGCCTGAGCTACTGGGCTCTGGGCGAGATCGCGAAGGCGCAGGCCGGCATCCTGGAGACGGACGACGAGGCCACGGCAGAGACGAAGCTGCACGCGATGATCGAGGAGGTCCTCCCCGACTCCGGCGAGAAGGAGTGGGTCGAGGGGCACCTCAGGCCGCTCGTGGGGCTCGGCTCGACGCTCGAAAGTGGAAGCGATCGCCGGAGCGAAGCGTTCTCGGCCTGGCGCCGGTTGCTCGAGGCCCTCGCCGAGCATCGTCCGCTCGTCCTCGTCTTCGAAGACCTGCACTGGTCGGACGAAGGGCTGCTCGACTTCGTCGACTATCTTTCCGACTGGGCCAGCGGGGTCCCGCTGCTCGTCGTCTGCACCGCCCGTCCCGAGCTGCTCGACCGCCGGCCCGGCTGGGGCGGCGGCAAGCGAAACGCCGCGACGGTCTCCATCTCACCGCTCTCGGAGCTCGAGACCGGCCAACTCCTCGGCTCGCTGCTCGACCAGATGCTGCTGCCCGCCGAGATCCAGTCGGCGGTATTGGCCCGCGCCGAAGGCAACCCGCTCTACGCCGAGGAGTACGTGCGGATGCTCCAGGACCGGGGCTTTCTCGTGCATGGCACCGGCGGCTGGCGCCTGAGCGTCGACGAGGAGCTGCCGCTGCCCGAGACCGTGCAAGGGATGATCGCCGCGCGGCTCGACGCGCTCGCGCCGGCCGAAAAGGAGCTCGTCCAGGACGCGGCCGTCCTCGGCAAGGTCTTCTGGCCGGGCGCCCTCGAGGGGATCGGACTGCGAGAGCCGCGCGAGGTCGAGGAGGTTCTCCACACGCTCGAGCGGAAGGAGTTCGTTCGCCGCGAGCGCCGTTCCGCCGTGGCCGGCGAGACCCAGTACGCGTTCCTCCACCTCCTCGTGCGCGACGTCGCATACGGCCAGATCCCACGTGCGTCCCGCGTCGACAAGCACCGGCTTGCCGCGGAATGGATCGAGTCGCTGTCGAGCGAGCGCAGCGAAGACCGCGCGGAGATGCTGGCGCACCACTACCGCGAGGCCCTGTCGCTCGCGGGCTCCGCCGGGGTCGACGTGGAGGCGCTTCGCAGGCCGGCGAGCATCGCCTTCGCCGAGGCTGCCGAGCGGGCCTGGGCCCTCAACTCGTGGAAGGCGGCGATCGAGTTCGCAAAGGCGGCGGTCGAGCTCGTGGACGACGACGCGAAGCGGCCCGAGCTGCACCTGCTGATCTCCCGCGCGACGTTCTTGGCCGGCGGCGACGACCTGGAGAACACCGTCGCCGCCCGGGATGGATTCCAGGCACTCGGAGAGCTCGACCGGGCCGCAGAGGCCGAGATGCT
>JAWVDL010000334.1:0-6588 GCA_033857355.1 Gaiellaceae bacterium
GCCGGGAATCCCCCCAGCACGAGCGAGACGAGCCCGAACGAGAGGCCTGCGAGCACGCCGACCGCCACGGCGAGGCGAGCGAGTCCGACGACCGAGAGCACGAGCATCCGCCTCGACACACCCGCCGACAGGGCCAGCAGGACCCCGAACGTCGTCACGGCCAGGGCGAGCGCGATTCCTTCGAGGCCGAAGGCAGCGCGGAAAGCGAGCGTGAGCGGAACATCCAGCGCGATTGCCCCGAGGGCGACCACGACGAGGAAGCGGCTGCGCTCCATCACGAAGACGAGCGGGAACGTGGACGTCAGCGCGACGGTGACGAGCATCCAGGGCGCGAACGCGACGAACAGCCGCCCGAGCTCGCCGCCGACGTCGCCCGTGTAGGCCGACCCGAGCACCCAGCCGACGACTCGCCCGCCCACGAGCGCGAAGACTCCCGCGGCCGCCGCGATCAGGACGAGGGAGAGCCAGGAGGCGTGGACGACGTGCCGCGCCGCGCTCTCCACGTCGAGCCCGCGTCTGGTCAGCGGAGCCGCGGAGATGAGCGACAGGGCGGACGCGGTTGCGGTGCAGAGCGTCGCGGCGAGGAGATACGCGTACGAGAGGCTGGTCGCGCTTCCCACGCCGAGGTGCGCGGAGAAGGCGAGGGCGATCAGGTACAGCCCCTGGTTCGCGAGCGGAACGGCGGCGCCGCGCCCGAGGCGACCGAGCCGCGGCAGGATCGCCGCGCCTCCCTCGCGGACGTGCCCGAGGTCGTGTCCGCGCGCGAGCGCGACGACCGGCAGGGTGAGCGTGATCAGAGCGCCGGCGAAGAGTCCCCAGGCGAGCGAGACGAGCCCGTGCGCGTCTGCGAGCGCGAGGAAGACGATCACGCTGGCTATGGATCCGGAGCTGTAGGCGAGCGCGGCCACGCCGTAGCTGTCACGAGCCGCGAGCGCGCTGGTCGCGATCGACGCGAGCAGCTGCATGAACGCCGCCGGGAGGAGCCACGGCAGCGAGCGAGCCGCGACGTGCGCGGCCTCGGTCGACCCGGTGAGGGCGTCGCCGATCGGCCCGCGGAAGACGACCGCCGCCAGCGCAGCCGGGGCTGCGATGGCGAGCAGCGCGAGGACGTAGCCGCGCACCTCGCGTCCGAGCGCCCCCTCGGCGGCCGCGCGGGTCAGGTCCGGAACGACCACCATCCGCACCGCCTGGGCCCCGAGGACGAGCACGAGGTAGATCCCGTAGGCCGCCATGAACCCGTCGGTATCGGCGCCGCGGCCGAACTTCTGGGCGAGCAGCGCACCGGCCAGCGCAGCCGACCCGCTGATGGCGAGCATCGACACCGCGGTCTGGATCCCGCTCCTTACAGCACTCTTACGAGTGGCGGGCATACTCATGTCCGCGCCTTCGGGCATCTTTCCATCATGACTTCGCCCACGAACGACACGCTCTGGAACGAGGAGTCGATCGCGCTGCTCGAGCGCGATTTCGGCGATCTCTACAGCGGCCGCACCGTTCTCGTGACCGGAGCGGACGGGTTCATGGGGTCGCATCTCACCGAAGGGCTCGTCGCGCTCGGCGCCCGCGTGCACGCGTTCGTGCGCGCGACCTCGAGCGGCGCGCTGAACAACATCTGGCACCTGCGCCGCCAGCTCAAGGTGCACTTCGCGGACCTCACGGACAGGCACTCCATCGACCTGCTCGTGCGCGAGCTCTGCGACGCGCCCGACAAGCCGTACGTCTTCCACCTCGGCGCACAGGCGCACGTCGGCGAGTCGTGGCACCGACCGTACGAGACGGTGATGGCGAACACGGTCGGCACACTCAACCTGCTCCAGTCGATCGTCAACTACGGGCTCGAGGTCGAGAAGTTCGACACGGCGGGAACCTCGGAGGAGTACGGCAACGTCCGCGAGAACGTCCGCCACCACCACGACTTCGACGAGGAGGGCGCGCTGATCCTGCACGAGCGCTCGCCCGTCAACCCGAAGTCCATCTACGCCACGGCGAAGGTCGCGGCCGATTTCCTGACGATGAACTACTACGACGCGTACGGGCTTCCGGGCGTCGTGACCCGCATGTTCAACAACTACGGGCCGCGCCAGAACCCGCGCTACGTCACCGGCACGATCATCACCCAGGCGCTCGAGCGCGAGCAGATCGAGCTCGGCGCGCTCGAGCCGCTCCGCGACTTCTGCTTCTGCACCGACGGCGTGCGCGGGCACCTGACGGTCGCGGCGCACGGCACCCCGGGCGACGTCTACGTCTACGGCCAGGGCAAGAACATCTCGATGGCCGACTGGGCGGCGCTCATCCTCCGCGTCGGCGAGGAGAAGGGCTACTGGCCCGAGCGCGAGGTCGTCTCCGTCCCCGGCCGCTTCCGGCCCGGTGCGAGCGACGTGATGGCGCTTCGCGTCGGCTACGAGAAGCTGAACCGCGAGACCGGCTGGGACCCGCTCGTCTCCTGGGAGGAAGGCGTCGAGAAGACGATCGACTGGTACGCGAGGAACCGCGAGCGCTGGATCGGCCGCGTCGACTGGCTCACGCAAGAGCAGCCGGCCGGAGCAAAATGACCCAGCGCGTCCTCGTCACAGGCGGCTCGGGCTTCCTCGGCTCACACGTTGTCGAGCGGCTCCGCGCCGACGGCCTCGACCCGGTCGTCCCGCGCAGCGCCGACTACGACCTGACGCTCGAGCACGACGTCCGACGGCTCTTCGACGACGCCAAGCCCGAGCTCGTCATCCACCTGGCGGCACTCGCCGGCGGCATCGGCGCGAACCGCGCCGCGCCGGGGCGCTTCTGGTACGTCAACCTGCTGATGGGCGCCTACGTGATCGAGCACTCGCGGCTCGCAGGCGTCGACAAGCTGCTCCTCCTCGGCACCGTCTGCTCGTACCCGAAGTTCGCGCCCGTGCCCTTCCGTGAGGACGAGCTCTGGAACGGCTATCCCGAGGAGACGAACGCGCCGTACGGGATCGCCAAGAAGTCGCAGCTCGTCGGCGCCCAGGCCTACCGCGACGAGTACGGGCTGAACTCGATCTACCTCCTGCCTGCGAACCTGTACGGGCCGCGAGACCATTTCCACCCGACGAAGGCGCATGTGATTCCCGACCTGATCCGCAAGATGATCGACGCCCAAGAAGCCGGGGAGCGCGAAATCGTGCTCTGGGGCGACGGCTCGCCGACACGCGAGTTCCTCTACGTGGAGGACTGCGCCGACGCCATCGTGTTGGCCGCGCAGCGCTACGACGGGGCCGACCCGGTCAACGTCGGCACCGGGGTCGAGACGTCGATTCGCGAGACGGTCGAGCTCGTGGCGGAGCTTACGGGCTACGAGGGCGAGATCGTCTGGGACACGTCGATGCCGAACGGACAGCCGCGGCGCAGCCTCGACGCGTCGCGCGCGAAGGAGCTGTTCGGCTTCGAGGCGAAGACGCCGCTCCGCGAAGGGCTCGAGCGCACGATCGCGTGGTACCGGGCCTCCGCGCCCGCCTATGCAGCGTCCTAGCCTGCGAGAGATCCTCGAGCCGCTCGGGCGGCAGCCGGGAAACGTGCTCGCCTTTCTCGTCGTCGCGCAGTGGACGACGATCGCGGTCTTCGCCCAGATCGTCCGCCACAACGGCTGGCTCTTCTACCAGGGCGGCGACCAGACCCAGTTCTACACCAACGCGTTCACGCTCTCGCACGGCCACATCCCCGAGTCGGAGATCGGCTACGCGTGGTCGTACATCCTTGCTCCGATCGCGGGGATCTTCGGCGCGAACGCGGTCGCCGCGCTGCCCGCGATCATCCTCTTCCAGGTGCTCGTGCTCGGCCCGATCGCCCTGGCCGCGACCTACGGGATCGCCGCCCGGATCGGCGGGCGGGCCATCGGCTACCTCGCCGCGACGATCTGGGTCTTCGGCCCGTTCGTCGTGATCCCGCTCTGGGATCACCGCTACCACGCAAAGTACGTCGAGCAGTTCTTGCCGCAGGGGCTCGGCCTCACCGGTCTCGGCGACTACCCGTCGATGGTGGCGCTGCTCGTGGCGGCGTACTTCTGCATCCGCGCCTTCGACAGCGGAGCGCTGCAGGACGCGGTGATCGCGGGCATCGTCACGGGCTTCGCCATCGGGTTGAAGCCGGCCAACAGCCTCTTCCTCGTCGCACCCGCGCTCGGCTTTCTCGTCGCGCGCCGCCTGCGCTGCGGCTTCGCTTTCGCGGGCGCGATGCTGCCGGCCGTCGTCACGCTCGCGATCTGGAAGTACCGCGGGCTCGGCCACCTGCCGATCCTCGCGGCGCCCGGCCCGCGGGCGCTCGCCGCGGGACAGGACCCGCTCTTCGCCTCGCAGCCGTTGCTCGGCTCCCTGTCGGACTACCTCAACCTGAGCTGGCAGCAGCTGAAGGACAACGTCGCCCAGTTCCGCGAGTTCTTCTGGAGCCCGCGGCCGGCCGAGTGGGTGCCGATCGCCGGTGCAATCGGAGTCGCACGCCGGTCGGTCGCCGCCACGCTCTTCCTCGGCTCGTGGTTCTGCGCGTTCTTCTTCTTCAAAGGCAGCTCGACGCTCGTCAGCGTCGAAGGAGGGACGTTCCTGCGCATCTTCATGCCCGGCTTTCCGCCCTACTGGATCCTGACCGCCGCGCTGCCGCTGCTCTGGCCGGGCATGCCACGCCGGCTGGCGCGCTGGCGCGACGCTCCTCCGGAGACGTCGTGGCCCTGGCGCAGCTGGCCCGTCGCGGGAACGGCGCTCGTCCTGGCCGCGATCCCGCTCCTGCTCGTGCTCGCCTTCACGCCGCTGCAGGCCCGGTCGGCGACGAAGTACTACGACGAGAACGTGGCGGTTCCGGTCGACTCGTCGTGGAAGCCGCAGCTCTACGTCTCGAGCCGCGGGCAGGATCTGCGCTGGAAGGCCCCGGACACCGCGCCCGCGGACGTCTTCTACAAGGTGTTCCGCTCCCCGACGCCGCTGTCGGCTCCCGATCCGACGCTCCCGCCCGGGATCGAGGGCATCCGGTGCCTGCCTCCCACCGGGGGCGCGGCTGACTGCCGGCTCGAGATGGTCGCCGTGGGAACGACGCGCAAGCCGGCCTGGTTCGATCCGGATCACCTCAAGGGCAGCGAGTGGACGTACCGGGTCGGAGTGACCGCGAACTGGCTCGACGACTCGAAGCTGGGCGACGTCCTGTTCCTCAGCGCACCGGTCACCTTCGACCCGCGGCGCTGAGCGCGGTGCGAGCGACCGCGCCGGGACTGGGCATCGTCCTCGCTCTGGGCGCGGCCCTCGTCGCCACCGGGCACGCGACGACGACGGTGCACTCGCCGATTCGCCCCGACGGCACGTGGGCCACGGTGTGGTCCGTGGGCGTGATCGCAGCGTTCGCGTTGTACGTCCTGTCGCTGTTCGTGGCGTCGCGCGCTTCGACGGTCACCGTGCTGGCCGTCGCCGCGGCGATCCAGCTCGTCCCGCTCGCGGGACCGCTACTGCTCTCGACCGACGTCTACTCCTACTGGGACTACGGCCGGATCCAGGCGGTGCATCACGGCAATCCCTACGCCGACCGGCCGAGCCGCTTCGCCGCCGATCCGGCGTACGGACGGATGGGCAAGGACTGGCAGCAGAAGCGCGACGTCTACGGACCCGTCTTCACCCTGGCGGCCGCGGGCGACGCCAAGCTCGCGGGAAGCTCGGCCGGCGCGGCGGAGCGGCTCTACCGGCTGCTGGCGGCGCTCGCGGCGCTCGGTGTGGCGGCGCTCGCGGCGCTCGCCTCGAAGCGTCCCTCCTTCGCGGCCGCGTTCGTGGGCTGGAACCCGCTCGTGGCGCTCCACTTCGCGGGCGGAGGCCACAACGACGCGCTGATGGCCGTGTTCATGACCGGCGCGCTCGCGCTCGCCGCCGTCGGTCGCCGCCAGTCCGAAGGAGCGGCGTGGGCCCTCGCGGCGAGCGTCAAGGTCGTGCCGCTCGTCTTCCTTCCGCTGCGGATGCTCGAGCAGCGGCGCCGCTTCGGCTGGCGCGGACTGGGGATCGCGAGCGCGGTCGTCGCCGCATTCGCCTCGTTGGCGTACGGCTACCACTGGCTGACGATCTTCTCGCCGGTGGCGAACCAGCTGCGGAGCTCGAGCTCGCTCGGCTTGCCGTACTGGGCTTCGCGCCTCGGCTTCCCGGAGCGTTACGCGCGCGACGGTCTCGTGCTCGCGTTCGTGATCGCCTATGCGTGGCTCGCGTGGCAGGCGTGGCGCGGGCGGGCGCGACTCGCGCTCGCGAGCTGTCTCCTGCTGCTGGCGACCTCGTGGCTCCAGCCCTGGTACGCGATCTGGGCGCTGCCCCTGGCCGCGATCGAGGAAGACACGCTCGCGCGGGTGCTGGCGGTGGCGCTTTCGGCCTACTTCCTGCGCGACGCGATTCCGATCTGAGCCGCCAGCGCGAGCAGTAACGCGTCTCGGGCGACGAGCAGCCAGATCGGGGTCGCCTCGAACGCCACGAGCGCGTCGTAACGCGCCGGGTAGATCGCGCGCGTCAGCAGCATCGCGGCGACGAGCAGCGCCGCCGCAGCTCGCAGACGGGGCGCCAGCAGCGCGACCAGCGGCACGAGCCAGAGGAGGTACTGCGGGGAGAGCACCCGTCCCAGCAC
>JAWVDL010000335.1:0-4870 GCA_033857355.1 Gaiellaceae bacterium
CTTCGTCCGCCAGCGTGCGTGGCAGGCGGCTTCGGAAGCCGCCCGCAGACGAGCACTGCGCGCCTTCTTCGTCGAGGCCGGGACCGGATCTTCGGTGGAGGTGGCGGTTCCCGGCCGTGGCGAATACGGAAAGACGTGCACCTTGGTGAGCCCTGCCTCCGCAGCGACGGCCAGCGTCCGTTCGAACGCAAGGTCGTCCTCCGTCGGGAAGCCCACGATCACGTCGCTCGTGAGGTTGAAATCCTCGAGCGCGGTGAGTCTGCGCAGGAAGGTCGCCGCGGTGTAGCGCCGGCCCATTGCTCGAAGGACGCCGTCGTCCCCGGACTGCAAGGGCACGTGCAGGTGCCGGCCGACCGTCGGGGTCTCGCGGAGGGCTGCGACGAGCTCGTCGTCGACGTGGTTGATCTCGATCGAGGACAGACGCATCCGGAGAAGGCCGGGCGTCGCGCCCGCCTCCCGCACGAGCCGCGCCAGCCGGTACCCCGCTGTCCGATCGCGGTAGCAGCCCAGGTTGATGCCGGTGAGCACGACCTCCCGGTGGCCTTGCTGCACACGCCGCCTCACCTCCGCGAGGACACGTTCCGCGGGTCGGCTCCGCGAAGCGCCGCGAACCAGCGGGATCACGCAGAACCTGCACGAGAACGAGCAGCCGTCTTGCACCTTGACGAAGGCCCGGACCCGGTCGAGACGCGCGTCGGCCTGCACGCAGCCGATCGCGCCGACGTCTCCCGCGACGACGTCGACCGCTTCGTCGATTCGTTGAGGGACGACGACCACGTTGTCCGCGACGCCCACGAAGGCCTCTGCGAGGTTGGCGGCGCAGCCCGTCACGTAGACGCGTCCGTGCGTCCGCGCGGCCCGATGAGCGGCCTGGCGCGACTTGCGGACCGCTTCGTTCGTCACGCAGCACGTGTTGATCACCGCGACGTCCGCGCCGTGAGCACGCTCTTCGTGGCCGTCCGCGAGGAGCCGCTCGCGCAGCTCCTGAGCGTCGCTATGCGAGACCTTGCAGCCGAGGAACCGGGTCGAGAAGGTCGTCATGGGCGCTGACTCTACTCGCCGGCCGGCACGCCCACACGTGGCCCCAAGGGGTCCCCCGCGACCCCTGATTTCAGGCTAGCGGAGAAATGCGCACGCGACTGTGCCGAAACCGTCGCAAGAGAGTGGGTTGTGCGAGAGAGGGCAGTCGGCGCGCGGCCGAGCGCCCAGACGCGGACGGTTCCGGTCTAGCCGCGTGACGAATCGGTCCGGACGTGCAGATCGGCGGCCCAACCGTCCCGCTCGCGCCGCGCTTCGGCCCGGTAGCCCGACAGCCTGGGCGCGTCCGACGCGAGGTAGCCGGACGTGACGGTCCAGGCCGAGCGCAGGCTGGAGCCGAGCGTCTCGACCGCCTCGAGCGTGATGTTCGCGATCGTCGTGTCGGCGGGCGGGAGCCGGCCGTCGAGCGCGTCCGCGAGGACCGTCGCGATCTCCACGTCGTTCGCCGCCGCGTTCCGCTCCGTCGCCTCGATCGCCTCCGGTTCGACGTCGATCGCCGTCACCGGCACGAACCCGAGCTTGGCGGCGGCGATGGAGAGGACCCCGGAGCCACAACCGACGTCGAGGAGGCTCGTCGGCTCCAGCTCGCCGAGAAGCTCGAGACAGAGGCGAGTCGTCGGGTGCGTTCCGGTGCCGAAGGCGCGGCCGGGATCGATCACGACCGCGATCGCGTCGGAGTCCGGCTCCTCCCACGGCGGGCCCACCCAGAGGCGCCCGATCCGCGCCGGCCGGTGGAAGCGCCGCCAGCGATCCTCCCAACCGTCCTCGACGTCTTGCGCCTGCACGGCACCGAACGCGTGCCAGAGCCGCTCCTCGCCCGAGGCGTCGGTGTACGCGGCGAGCTCGACGCCGTGCATGTCGTCGTGCTCCTCGAAACCGTGCGGAAACAACTCGATCATCGTCGCCCTCGCCTGCTCCGCCCGTGCGAGCGGCACAGTCACCGAGACGCGGCGAAGCCCGGTCAGCGGAACGCGCTCTTCAGCTTGTCGAAGAAGCCCTCGTCGGCGCGGTAGGTCGCGTCGGTCACGCGACTTTCGAACTCCTCGAGCAGCCGGCGTTGCTCGTCGTCGAGCTGCCGCGGCACCGTCACGTTCACGAGCACGCGGTGATCGCCGCGTCCGAAGCCCTGCAGGACCGGCATCCCGTGCCCGCCGAGCACGCGGATCTCGCCGGGCTGCGTGCCCGGCTCGAATTCGAGCTCGGTGTCTCCGTCGAGCGTGGGAATCTGAACGCGAGCGCCTAGCGCGGCCTGCGTGATCGTCAGGTCGACCGTGGAGAACACGTCGTTGCCCTCGCGCACGAAACGCGGATCCGGACGCACCTGCACCTGGACATACGCGTCTCCGCTTTGGCCGCCGAGTGCACCTGCATGGCCCTCGCCCGTCAACCGGATTCGCTGGCCGTCGTGGATCCCGGCGGGGATCGCGACCTCGAGCGTCCTTTGCTCGACCACCCGGCCCGACCCACCGCACTCGTGGCAGGGCTCCTCGACGATCCGCCCCGCACCGTGGCAGGTCGGACACGCCTGAGCGCGGACGAACTCGCCGAAGACGCTGCGCGATACCTGTTGCACACGCCCGGCTCCTGCGCAGGTCGGGCAGGTCGTGACTGCGCTGCCCGGCTCCGCGCCGTTGCCCGAGCAGTGCGCGCAGGAGACCGCGATTTCGAACGGCACCTCCCTGCTGAGACCGGTCGCGGCTTCGGCGAGCTCGATCTCGACCGCGGCGATCACGTCCGAGCCCCGCGCCCGCCCGCCGGCGCCGAACAGGTCGTCGCCGAAAAACGCCGAGAAGAGATCCGAGAGGGTGCCGAAGTCGAAGTGGCCTGGCTGGAAGCCTCCGCTACGGAGTCCCGCGTGCCCATAGCGGTCGTACAGCTCGCGTGTCTCCGTGTTGGACAGCACCTCGTAGGCCTCGGCGGCCTCGCGGAAGCGCGTCTCCGCATCCGGTGCATCGGACACGTCGGGGTGAACCTCGCGCGCGAGCTTGCGGAAGGCCTTCTTGATCTCGCCGCCGCTCGCGCCGCGGTCGACGGCAAGGATTTCGTAGTAGTCGCGCTGCGTCGTGGACATCGGTCGCAATGTAGCGGCCTCGGCGTACGATCCAGCTGCGGTGGCGGGCAGCGCCCCGCGATCAGCGGTTAGTTCTCGGCGTAGACGTCTTCGACGAAGCGGGACAGCTCGAGCGCGGCCGCGCGCACGGACCGGATCGCCATGTCGTAGTCCATTCGTACCGGGCCGAGCAGGCTGACCGTGCCGAGGCTGCGGGTCGCGAGGCCGTACGAGGCGCCGACGAGCGCGACGTCGCGGAGCGCTGGATTCTCGAGCTCGCCGCCGACGCGCACGAACGGGCGGCGCGGATCGAGCGCAGCGCGCAGGATCTGCAACAGTGCAGCGCGCTTCTCGAGGGCTTCCAGGAGGCTGTGCCGGGCCTCCAGCTCGTTCGCCGGAAAGTCCGCCAGCAACCCGGCGGCACCGCCGACGAACAGCTGCTGCTCCTCGGAGGCGACCGCGTCGGTGAAGACCGGCCGCAGCTCCGCGAGGAACGTTCGCTCGGAAAACGAGAGCGTCGGATCGTCGAGACGCTGACGGACGATGTTCGCACCCAGGCGGTGCCCGGCCACGCGTTCGTTCAGGTAGACCGCGGCCCACGAGACGAGGCCGAGGTCGACGGGCTGCTGGAAGCCGATCGTGCGCTTGGTGACGCCGCCGGTCGACGTGATCACGACCACCATCACCACGTGCGGCTGCAGCGGCAGCACCTCGACGTGCCGGATCGTCGTCGTCTCGAGCGGCGGCGCGGACACGAGCGCGAGCAGGTGGGTTACCTGCGAGAGCATCTCCGTGGTTGCCTGAAGCGCCGACTCGACCTCGCTGCGAACGGTCGTCAGGTCGAGGGTGAGCGGGGATGGGCGAGCATCGCTCGCCTGGAGCAGCGTGTCGACGTAGAACCGATAGCCCTGCTCGGTCGGCACTCGCCCGGCGGAGGTATGCGGGTGCGTGAGCAACCCGAGCGACTCGAGCTCACCGAGCTCGGCGCGCACCGTGGAGGGCGAGACGCTGAGCCCCGAGCGCTCGACGAGCCCCTTCGAGCCCACCGGCTGGCCGGTCTTCACGTACTCCTCGACCACGCGGCGCAGGATGTCCCGCTGCCGCTGGGTGAGATCGACCCGAATCGTTGAGCCCGCCATTTGCGGGCATTTTAGCCGCAGGCCGGGATGCTCAGGCGAGCAGCTCGGCGGTGACGCCCCCGCCGAGGAAGCGCCCGCGTCGCGTCAGCGCCAGCGTGCGAACGCCCGCGGCCTCGCCGATCTGGGCAAGACCGAGCAGCTCGAGCCGCGCGAGCGCGCTGCCGTCGATCGCCTCGTCGAGGCCGGCGACCGCCAGCGGCTCGTCGAGACGCAGGCCGAGCATCACGCGCTCGCGCTGTCGCACGCCCGCGTCGAGCGGCTCGTGCTCGCGCAGCGGCGTGAGCCCGCGCTCGAGCGCGTCGACATAGCGCGCGAGGCTGGGCGCGTTGCGCCAGCGGTGGCCGTCCACCGTCGACACGGCGCCGATCCCGAGCCCGACGTAGTCGCGCGCATGCCAGTAGGCCAGGTTGTGGCGCGAGCGCAGATCGCGGCCCTCAGAGCGGTCCGAGCCGAGGCAGAAGTTCGCGGTCTCGTACCAGCGGTAGCCACAGGTTGTCAGTCGCTCGACGACGCGCTCGAAGTAGTCCTCCATCGCGTCGGCTTGACGCGCGAGCTCTTCCCCGTGCTCGTGCGTGAAGCGCGTTCCGGGCTTCGCCTCGAGCTCATAGCAGGAAATGTGCTCAGGCCCGAGCTCGAGCGCCTC
>JAWVDL010000336.1:0-5528 GCA_033857355.1 Gaiellaceae bacterium
CACCGCGACAAAGGCGAGTTCATCGTCAAGGTGCGCGTGCGCGACGGCTACCAGACCTACGTCATCGACTACCACCCGTTCGACGTCGTCGGTTGGGACGGCTACGTCTATCCGTGGACGTTCTCGATCCACGACTTCGAGCCGATCACCGGGCGCATTCACATGCCGCCGCCGTCGCACCAGACGTTTGCCGGGCCGAACTTCGTGATCTGCTCGTTCTGCCCGCGCAAGCTGGACTTCGACCCAGAGGCGATCCCGATCCCGTACCACCATTCGAATCTCCAGAGCGAGGAAATGATCTATTACGTCGACGGCAACTTCTCGTCGCGCAAGGGGATCGAGCTCGGATCGATCACGTTGCATCCAACCGGGCTCCCGCACGGGCCGCAGCCGGGGCTCGCGGAGAAGTCGCTGGGCATGACCGAGACGCACGAGTATGCCGTGATGTGCGACACGTTCAACCCGCTGCGGTTGACGTCGCTCCCTATGGCGCGACGTTCGAGGACGGCTACCGCGCGTCCGAAGTAGGAGACGCGATCGTGCGCTCCGCCCAGGGCGGGCAGCGCGAGACGGTGTCCTACCGTTCGCTCTAGTCCTAGAAGTGCGAGGTAAGGCCGGCGCCGCTCGCGTCGCCGTCCACCGATGCGTCCGCACCGCTCTCGGCGTTGTCGTACCACGACCGCCAATAGACGCCGTCGTCGAGGTCCTTCGCGAACTTCGTCAGCGTGAGCGGATTGAACGTGTCGCACATCACCGCAAGCTCGTGCGTCTCGTGCAGACCGATGGCCTTCTCCGCGAGCCCCGGCTGCGGCCCGTGCGGCAGGCCCGAGGGATGCAAGGTGATCGATCCGACCTCGACGCCCTTCCGCGAGCCGAAGTTGCCGGAGACGTAATAGATCATCTCCTCCGACTGCAGGTTCGAGTGGTGGTACGGAATCGGAACGGCGAGCGGGTCGAAGTCGAGCTTGCGCGGACAGAACGAGCAGATGACGAAGTTCTGGCCCGCGAACGTCTGGTGCGACGGCGGCGGCTGGTGGATCCGGCCGGTGATCGGCTCGAAGTCGTGGATCGAGAACGTCCACGGATAGAGGTAGCCGTCCCAGCCGACCACGTCGAGCGGGTGATAGTCCAGGACGTACGTCTGGTAGCCGTTGCGGACACGCACCTTGAGCGGGAACTCGCCCTTCTCGCGGTGCGTGTTCAGCTCGGTCGGCGGATGGATGTCGCGGTGGTAGTACGGCGCGCCTTCGAGCAGCTGCCCGTAGTGGTTGCGGTAGCGGCGGGGGATCTCGATGAGGCCAGGCGACTCGAAGACGAGGTAGCGCTGCTCGCCCTCGGGCCGGAAGCGGTAGATCGTGCCGCGCGGGACGACGACGTAGTCGCCTTCCTTGTACGGCAGCTCGCCGAACATCGTCTCGAGCGTCCCCGTCCCTTCGTGGACGAAGATGCACTCGTCGCCCTCGCCGTTCCGGAAGAAGTAGTCCATCTGCTCGGAGGGGCGGCAGAGCGAGATCTCGACGTCGTCGTTCCACATCAGGACGCGGCGGCCGGTGACCTCGTCGCCTTCCGCATCGATTCCGTAGGTGTGGAAGTGCCGGTGGGCGTGCGCGTCGGGAACCCACTCGTCGCGCTCGATCGCCTCGAAGTCGCCGAGCGCCTCGACGCGGCACGGGCTCTGGAGGTGGTACAGGATCGACTCCATCCCGGTGAAGCCCTCCATGCCCATGACCTCTTCGGTCAGGAGCGTCCCGTTGTCCCGAAACTGGATGTGTCGCTTGCGGGGGACGTCGCCCAGACGCTGGTAGAAGGGCACGGCCGAAGGTTACCCCGTCGCCAAAGCGGCGAGCCGCTCGCCGACCGCGGGCGCGAACTTGAAGCCGTGGCCGCTGCAGGCCGATCCGACCACGACGCGCCCGTGTCGCTCGAGGACGAAGCTCTCGTCCGCGGTTGTCGTGTACACGCAGGTCTCCGCACCGAGTGGCTTCGGGTCGGCGTTCCGGTACGTCTCGCCGACCCAGCTGGAGATTGCGTCGAGCAGGTCCGGATCCGGCAGCCCCTCCTCGTCCGGGTTCGTCTCCGGCCCGGCGTGATGCGCGCCCGCCTTGAGCCCATGGACCGGATCGTGCAGCGAGTACATCGCGTGGTTGCGCGTCTCCGGGTTGAGCTGCACCACCGACGGGAGCGGCGGGCCGGCGAGCTCGAAGTACGCGAGCGTCTCGCGCGTGGTCCTGACGGGCAGGTCGATTCCCTCCGGCTCGAGTAGCCGTCGTGCCCACGGGCCGGCTGTTACGACGACCACGTCGGCGTCGAGCTCTGCGAGCGCGTCCACTCGGGAGTGCTCCCGGAACTTCGCGCCCCGGCTCACCGCGGCGTCGAGGAACGCCTGCCAAGCGAGGTCGGCGCGCACGATCCCGGCCTCGGGCTGGAAGAGCGCCGTCCACCCGTCGGGGACGCCGATCGGCCAGCGCCCGCGGGCGGCTTCGGCATCGACCAGCTCGTACTTGGCGCCGCGCGCCTCGAGAGCGTCCCGCGAGCTCGTCGCGGGGTCGCCGACGAGCTCGAGCAGGCCGTAGAGCTCGAGCAGCCGCGCGCCCGACTCGGCCTCGAGCTCCCGCCACCCGGCGAACGCCTGCTCGGCGAATTCCACCCACTCCGCCTCGGGGTACGCCAACCGGACGATGCGCGAACGGCCGTGGCTCGAGCCGTGCGTGTGCCCGACCTGGAACTGCTCGTGGATCTCGACGTGATGGCCAAGGCGAGCGAGCTGCCATGCCGTGGCGGCGCCCATCACTCCTGCCCCGACTATCGCGACCCTCGCCATGGCGGCGAACGCTAGCGGCGAGCGACGCGGTTTCGCAGCACGCCGATCCCCTCGATCTCGAGCTCGACCACGTCGCCGGGCTGCAGCCAGCGGCCGTCGCCGTGCTCGAGGATGCAGCCGGTGCTTACGGTGCCCGAACCGAGCACGTCGCCGGGTCGAAGCGTCGTGTTTCGCGCCGCCTGCTCGACGAGGCGATCCCAGCCGAAGTGCATGTCCGAGAGCTTCCCGCGTGAGCGCTCCTCGCCGTTCACGCGCGCGACCATCGTGTCGCCGAGCTCGTCGGCGGTGACGAGGAACGGGCCCAGGCTCGTGGCGAAGTCCTTGCCCTTCGCGGGGCCGAGTCCGACCTTCATCTCCTTGCGCTGCAGGTCGCGCGCCGACCAGTCGTTCATGATCGTGAACCCGGCGATCTCGCCGTCGGCGCCGATCATCGCAGCTGCCTCGAGCTCGTAGTCCAGCTCGCTGGTGCCCTCGGGATAGGGAATCTCGTCCTCCGGGCCGTAGATCGCCGCCGGGTTCGAGAAGTAGAAGACCGGGATGTCGTACCACTCGGGCGGAACCTCGAGTCCACGCGACGCGCGCGCTGTCGCGACGTGCTGCTCGAACGCGTAGAAGTCGCGGACTGCCGGCGGATGCAGGGCCGGCGGGCGAAGGTCGACCTCGTCCAGCGGGAACGAGTCGTGGTGCCGGGCCTCGCCTCCGCCGCTGAAGAACGTCTGCAGCGTCTGCGCCGCGAGCTGGATCACCCGGTCGCCCTCGACGAGCCCGGGCCAGCCGCGCTCTAGATCGTGGCCTTTCGGGCTGAACATGCAGTAGCGGGCCACGGCTAAGGCTCAGTGTGGACGATCACGTCGGCGATCTCGGGACGCTCGCTGCGGATTCGCTCTTCGATCTCGCTCGCACGCGCGTGCGCGTCTGCAAGCGGGACGCGCGGGTCGAGCGCGAGCGTCAGGAATGCGACCAGCCCTTCGTCCGTGTGGAGGAAGCGCAGCTCGCGCGGAGGCCCGCCCGTTGCCTCGCGCACGATGCGCGCGACAGACTCGCGGTCGGCCTCGATGTCGTCCGCTTCTCGGCCTGCGCCCGTCTCGGCCAGGGGCTCGAGATGCGTCTGGACGCTCGAAACCTCGGGCACGGCCTCGAGGATCGCCTTCTCGACCTCGCTCGCCACCGCGTGAGCCTCGCCGAGCGACAGATCCCCGGGCAGCTTCAGGTGCAGCGACAGCTCGGTGCCCCCCTGGACGTCGAGGACGCTGACGTTGTGGATCTCGCGCACGCGCGGCACGTCGAGCGCCGCGGCGTGGGCGCGTTCGCGGATCGCGGCGTCGCCGCCGGCGGGCTCGACGTGGACGACGACATCCGCCTCCGGCAGAGCCCGCTGCACGGCGCGCTCGACCGCGTCGGCAGCGGCATGGCCCTGGCCGACGGCCGCCCCCGGTGAGACCCCGATCACGACGTCGGCGAAGTGGCGGCCCGCCGCCTGCCGCATGCGCAGGCGCCGCAGCTGGACACCCGTCGCCGTGATCGCGTCGCGGGCTGCTTCTTGCGCCTCCGCGGGCGCGCGATCCATCAGCACGTCGACGTTGCGGCGCATCAGCCGGGCGGCCGCAAGCAGGACGAGGGCGGCGACGAAGAGCGCGGCGACCGCGTCCGCGCGGTGATAGCCGGCGCGCACCAGGAGTAGGCCGATGAGGACCGCGGTGGTGCCCGCGAAGTCGCTCGCAAAATGGAGTGCGTTCGACGCCAGGGCAGCGCTGCCGTATCGCTGCGAGGCGCGCCACGAGACCAGCGTGCGCGTCGCGTCGACGGCGAGGACCACACCGAGCACGACGAAGGCGTACCACGCTGCGTTCACGTGCGACTCGGCCGAGCCCGCGAGCCGGACGATCGCCTGCCACGAGATGAACAGCGACGCGAGGACGAGGATCCCGCCCTCCGCGAGCGCGGCGAGGTGCTCTGCTTTCCCGTGCCCGTAGGCGTGCTGGACGTCAGCCGGCCGAACGGCCACTCCGAGCGCGAAGAACGTCAGGAGCGCCGCTACGAGATCCGTGCCGGAGTGCAGCGCCTCCGACACGAGTCCGAGGCTGTGCGTGGCGATGCCCGTCCCGAGCTTGAGCGCGACGAGCGCGACGGCCGCGAGCACGGAGACGAGCGCGGTTCGGCGTTGCGGAGTCACTCCGGGATGATCCCAGGAACGCGAAGAGGCCCGCCGAAGCGGGCCTCTCCACAGTCCGGAGCTAGTGCGTTACGAGGTGGCGATGTCGCCGATGAAGATCTCGTGCACGCCGTCAGTTCCACGGTCCACCCAGTGGTGGTAGAGCAGGCTCTGCTTCTTGCTCTTCTGCGCGGTGTACTCGAAGCTGAACCTGCAGCCCGCGTAGCCGTTCACGCACGTGAACTGCGAGCCGGCGGTGAAGAACCCGGCCAGGAAGGCCGCGTTACCGCACGGGGCGGCGCAGGTTCCGTTCGGGTTGAACGTCCCGCCCGTCACCGTGCCGGCGATGTAGCCGTGCATCTTGCCGGTGATTCCAGGCGTGACCAGCTGGCCGTGCTTCCCCTTGCGGATGACGCCGGGACACGGATCGGCGCTCGGGCTCTGGCCGCCGACGGTCGTGAAGACGCCCTTGTCGGTGCGCCTGACCGTGTAGGAGCCGTTGCCGTTCTTTTTCACCGTGAACGTGCGGTGGACCTTGTCGTTGGCCCAGACGCG
>JAWVDL010000337.1:0-2851 GCA_033857355.1 Gaiellaceae bacterium
CTTCTCGCGCGTCTACGTCGGCGTGCACTACCCGATCGACGTGCTGGGTGGAGCGCTGCTCGGGCTCCTCGTCGCTACAGCTCTTCTCCTGCTCGCAGGAGCCCGGCGGCGATCACCGCGAGCGACGCGATGAGCGCGATGTAGACGCCGATCCCCCGCCCGCTGGCAGGCAGGAAGGTGTCGGGAATCCAGATCAGCCGGACGAGGACGAAGATCGTCGCCAGCGATCCAAGCGCGATCACGACGAGGCTCTCGGGAACCACCGGGGGGAGCTCCAGCCCGAACTCGCGCGCGACGGTCAGCAGGATCAGGATCGCGCCGATCAGGAAGACCAGCTTTCCGAGCGGGCCCGTGTGCCAGCCGATCACGCTCAGCGTGAAGCTGCCCGCGCCGGCCTCACGTCCTGCGTACCAATCCATGAACGGACTCAGCGCGAGGACGAGCCCCGCGATCCAGGTGAGGCGCTCTCCGATCCCCCAGAGGCCGATCGGCGGACGGACGGCGCTGCGTGGCTCGATCGGATCGGGGTCTAGGCCCCAGGGCTCGGGCTCGGGCGTTTGCATGCGGCTAGTATGGGCATCCCAAGGCTTCGAAGTCACGACTACTGTGAGCGAAAGGGGGTCACATGGTCGACGGCGTCCACCCGCCCGGGACCGCGGAGGAAAGTGACTTCGTGCCGTTTTTCGCCACAGGCGAGCCGGCGAAGGGCGAGTACCACTGCGCGGAATGTGGCTACGGGATTGCGGTCTTCAGCGTCCTGCCGGCCTGTCCTATGTGCGCAGGCGAGGCCTGGGAGCAGAGCACGTGGAGCCCGTTCAGCAGGAACCTGCAGTAAGCCCCTACAGGCCGAACAGGGACTGAATCGCGCGCCAGACGACGCCCGTCAGTGCGAACAGCGCCACCACGAAGAGCAGCACGACGATCCAGAAGCGCAGCGTCGCGTGCTTGCTCGCGCGCGTGCGCTCGACCCGCGCGCGGCGGCGGGCGCGCTCTCGCCGGTAGGCCAGATCGACGGCGTACGGGTCGACCGGCGGTGCCTCCGGCTCGTGTGAGCTACGTGCAGGCTCGGCCATCCATGGAAGTCTAGGCGGGAACCGGGGCACGCACCACCGCGAGCGGCTGGCGACGCCGGTTCAGGAGCCATACTGAGTCCCGTGATTGTCGAGCCTGAGCGCCGCGCAGTGGACGCGGACGCGATTCCGGGAGCGGCTCTGACGGCGCTCGCGGACGCGAGCGGGAACATCGGCGACGCGGCGACCGCGGCGGAGGCGCTCGAGACCATCGCCTACGGGCTGGCGGCGGCGACGCAGGCCGACGTGGCGATCGCGCGCGCGGTCGACCCGGCCGACGGCTGCCTGGTGGCCGTCGCCGTCGCCGCCGACTCCGCTGCGTTGCGCGCCGAGCTCTCGGGATCGCGCTACGAGCTCGACGAGCTTCCGCTGGTGGAGATAGTGGAGCCGGACCGCTTGCCGGACGCGGTGAGCAGGACGGCGCAGCGTGCGCACGCAGAGCACGTCCTGCTCGTACCCGCAGGCCGGCTTGGTGCGCTCGAGCTGATGCGCAGGGGCGGTCCGTTCACCGCGGGCGAGCGCGCCCTCGCCCGGCTCGCGGCGACGCAGGTCGAGCTTTCGCTTCGAGCGTTCGGCCTCGACGGGACTCCGGCCCGGGCGGCAGCCGACGACACGCTTTCCCTCGCGGGAGACGCGCTCGCCGCGGGAGCCGACGTCGGCCGCGCCACGGACCAGGTCGCCCGGCTCGCGGCGGAAGCGACCGGTGCGAGCGGAAGCGCGCTCTGGCTCGCGGACGCGGGGCGGGAGGCCGAGCTCGTCGGTGCGTTCGGCGTGGCCGCCTCGGAGGAGCTGCGCGCCGCCGCGGAGGAGGCGCGCGGCGAGACACGGCCTGTTGCGGTGACCGAAAGCGCCGCTTCGGTTGTCGCCTCGCTGCCGCTCGGGCAGCCGCCGATCGGCGTCCTGCAGCTCGTCTTCGACCCGCGCCAGGTCCCTGACGAAGAGTTGCTCGGCCGCCTCGCCACCTTCGGAGTTCGGGCGGCTCACGCGCTGCGGGCCGGAGCGCGCTCGGAGACGATTGCCCAGGAGCTCGAACGCACACGCGCCCTGCTCGCAGTCGTCGGCCAGGCGATCGCGCAGCTCTCGCTCGTCCATACGCTCGAGACTGCCGTCGAGCGGGTCGCCGAGCTGCTGGACACCGAGGCGGTGGCCGTATATCTCCGCGACGACGGACGCTTGACGGCAGCCGCCGGCCGAGGCGTTGCCGGCCCGCACGTCCGCGTCGCCGAGCGGCTGCTCGATCTCGCGCTGGGTCCCTTCCGCGGCCGCGGGATGCTGTACCTCGAAGGCGCGCGCACCGACCCGGCCCTGGCTGGGCTCGAAGACGCTGCCGCAGAGGCCGGGATCGAGGACGCGTTCGCCGTGCCGCTCCTCGTCCACGACGAGGCAATCGGGCTGCTCGCGGTGTATCCCCAGCAGGGGCGCGCGCTCACCGGCAACGAGTCGGCGCTGCTCCTCTCGCTCGCCTCCCAGCTCGCCGTCGCGGTTCAGAACGCACAGCTCCACGAGCGGGCCAAGCAGCTCGGAGCCGAGCTGGAAGGCGCGCTCGCGGCCGAGCGGACGACGGCGCGTCAGCTCCGCGCGCTCTACGAGATCTCGCGCACGTTCGCGCAGAGCCTGTCGCTGGAGCGCACGCTCGAAAAGCTGGCGGAGACCGCCGTCGAGCTGCTCGAGGTCGATGCCGCGGTGATCAGGATGCCGGACGGCCGCGGCGAATGGCTCGTGCCGCGGGCGCTTCACGTGGGCGACCCCCGGCTGGCGGAGGCCGTCGCGGCGATCCTCGA
>JAWVDL010000338.1:0-10504 GCA_033857355.1 Gaiellaceae bacterium
GCTGACGACTTAGGGCGCGACGCGGCCGGAAGCGACGAAGGCCGCGTGCGTGATCGGCATCGCGTCGGCGAAGAACGTCTCGCACGCCTCGGCGTAGCGCCGGATCTCACGCTGTGCGGTCTCGGCAGCGCGGAGCGAGAGGAAGTTCATCAGCGCGCGGGCGTTCACCGTCCAGAAGAACTCCGTGTAGGCGCCCACCGGCATGACCGCGCGCGCGAGCTCGCGGGCGACGCCTGCCTCGACGAGCCGCTCGTAGGTGGCGTACGCATGCTCGTAGACCTCTCGCAGCTCCTCGCGCGTGCGTTCCGCGAGCTCCGGGTCGACCGGCTCGAACGAGTAGGCGCCCGGCTTGCCGACCTGGCTTCGGACGTCCTCGGGCTCGGGCACGTAGAAATCGTCGGTCGCGCGTGCGTAGCGCATCGAGAATTCGTTGAACGAGCCGACGCGGTGCCGGAACCATTCCCGCGCGACGAAGATCGGGCAGCGGATGTGGAAGCGGAAGGCGTTGTGCTCGAAGGGCGTGCCGTGGCGATCGCGCATCAGGAAGCGGATCAGCCCCGCGTCGGAGTCGTCCATCTCGTCCTTGCGGCGGGCAAAGCTGACGCGGGCGGCGTTGACGACCGAGAGGTCTGTCGCCATCGCGTCGTCGAGGCGGACGAAGCCGTGGTCGAGGACCCGAAGGGTGCCGTCGGGGATCACGTCGTGCGTCACCGCCATCGCCGGCGAGTCTAGCCGCGGGTCCTGTCGACACGGTTCGCCGGGCGCGGTCCGGGGTCTGACCCCAGCCGTGTCCCGAGCGCACACGTCCGGGGTCTGACCCCAGTTGAGGCGCTCGGACGCGAGAATGTGCCGGCATGCAGGCTTTCGTCGGAACCTCGGGTTGGTCGTACCCGTCCTGGAAGCCCGGGTTCTATCCGGCCGACCTGAAGCCGCGTGAGTTCCTCGGCTTCTATGCGGAGCGCTTCGCCACGGTGGAGCTGAACACGACGGGCTACCGGCTGCCGGCCGAGGAGCAGTTCGAGCGCTGGGCGGCCCAGGTTCCGGACGGATTTCGGTTCGCGGTCAAGTTCCAGGCCTACCGTCCCGAGCAGGCGGGGACGTTCGTGGAGCGCGTACGCGCACTCGGCGACCGGCTCGGCCCGATCCGGGTCGTGCTGCAGAGCGCCCGCGACGAGGGGATGCTGACCCTGCTGCTCGGCTCGCTCGACCCCGATCTGCAGCTCGCGTTCGACCTGCGCCACGAGTCGTGGGAGGGCATCGAGACGGTGCTCGCCGCCGCAGGAGCCGTCCGGGTGGACTCGCTCGAGCCGAACGCGCCGTTCCACTACCTGCGCCTGCGCGAGCCACCGTATTCGGAGTCCGAGCTCGACGAATGGGCCAGGCGCATCCGGTCGCTCCAGGCGCCGACGTTCGTGTACTTCCGCCACGAGGACGAGCCGACGGCACCGCGCTACGCCGCCCGCCTTGCCGAGCTGTTGGATTAGCCGCGACCGCTATCGGGGACAGGGCGGCCATGACCCTCATAGCCACGAACACCACACTCATCGTCGTGCTGATCGTGATCGCAGTCGTCGTGATCGCAGCCCTGCTCTTCCTCGCCCGCAACCGCCGAGAGCACAAGCTCGAAGAGCGGCGTGAGGAGGCGGGCGAGCACCGCGACGAGGCGCAGGCACGCTCGCGTCGAGCGGAGCAGGCCCGACTGCAGGCGGAAGAGCAGGCCGAGCGGGCACGGAAGGAGCAGGAGGCAGCGCAGGCTGCCGAGGAACGCGCCCGCGAGGTCGATCCGGACGTCGACGAATCGTCCTGAGGACCGACCTTAGGTCAGCGGCGCCGGGGCGCCCGCATGACCACTAGGTCGCTCGCCACCTCGCCGGCCTTTCGCTCCTCGTCGGCGGCTATGCCCGTTCGTTGGTATAGCTCGAGGCGATGGAGCGCGGCCGTCGCGAGCTTCTGCTCGTACCACCGATCCGCAGCCATCACCGCAGCGCGATACAACAGGTAGAAGACCGCGAGCGGAACCACGAAGACGAGCGAGCGGAGATAGAAGCCCCTCCAGACCAACTCGATCAACCAGTACAGCGCGATCGCGATTGCGCCGATCGCGCCGTTGAGGAAGAGCCGGCTGTCGGTCTCCAGGTCGACGTGCAGCTCGCGCTCTTCCGCGCTCATCAGCGGCGCGAGCAGCGGCCAGGCGCCGGCGGGGTCGAGTCCCCAGTTCTTCTTCCCGCGCTCGCGGTAAGCGTCGCTCCGCGATCCGAAGACCGTTTTGAACCGGATCGAAAGCCGCTCGGAGACGACGCCCTCGAACAGCTTCCAGATCGGATGGCGGAGACCGAGCAGCAGGAGACCCGCGAAGAGCGCCGCTCCACCCATCCCGAGGAGCCTGTCCTGACCGGTTTTCAAGTCGTCGTGGTACTGGTGGGGAAGCGCGTCGCCGTGCACGCTGATCGAGATCAGGAGCAGCGTGAAGAACGTGGGCAGGAAGAAGCCCACGACGAAGTAGCGGCTAAAGACCCCTGTAATGTCGCGAAGACCGATGCCTCGACCTTAGTCCACTGCGGATCCATCCGGAAATGATCACCGCGGCGCTAGAACCGAGCGGTGGCGCCCAGGTGGCGCTCGTAGGCGCGGCTCTCGAGGATGTCGGAGATTTGCGCCACAGTGCGCCGGAGCTCGTCGTCGGTGTTGAAGAAATGCGGGCCGAGCCGCAACCCCACCTCCGGGCGGAAGTCGCAGAGGATTGCCCGCTCCGCCAGCTCCTTGTGCACGGCCTCGAACTCGGGCACGTGCACGGTGACCGTTCCGCCGCGCCTGGCCGAGTCGCGGGGGGAGCCGACCTCGAAGCCGGCTTCGTCCAGCAGCTCGACCAGGAGCGTCGTCTGGCGGACCGAGTTCTCGCGGATCCGGTCGATGCCGATCTCCTCGATCGCGTCGTAGCCGGCCGTCGCGGCATACAGAGCGGGAACGTTCGGTGTCCCGGTCAGGAAGCGGGCGATGCCGTCGGCGTACTCGAGCTCAGGCTCGAAGCCGAACGGACGCGCGTGCGCCTGCCAGCCGACGAGCGTCGGCTCGAGCTCGTCGAGGAGGTCCGGCCGGACGTAAAGCCAACCGTTGCCGGGACCGCCGCAGAGCCACTTCACCGAGCCTCCGACAGCGAAGGACACACCGAGCGCGGTCACGTCCAGCGGAACGATCCCTGCGGATTGGTAGGCGTCGAGCACGACGTGCGCTCCCACCTCGCCGGCGCGGGCCGCGATCGCTGCGGCATCCTGGATCTCGCCGTTCTTGAACAGGACATGGCTGGTCGGTACGAGAAGCGTGCGCTCGTCGATCGCGTCGACCAGCGACTCGCCGGCCGGGACGACGACGACTTCGAGATCGGGCTGGGCCTGGTAGAGGTAGCGCACGGAGGGGAAGTTCCCCTCCTCGTAGACGACGCGGTTGCGGCGTGGGTCGACGGGACGGAAGCAGGAGAGGACGATCGCCTCGGCGATCGCGACGTTCTGGTGCATGGCGGTCGTGCCCGGGGGTGCCCCGATGATGCGGCCGACCTGATCGCCGACCGTGAGCGGCATCGTCCACCAGCCTTCGCCCCAGGCCCGGATCCCGCGCGTGCGCCAGGTGCGTGCGTACTCGGCGATCCGGTCCTCCGCCGACGCCGGCATTGCGCCGAGCGAGTGATTGATGAGATAGGTCGTCTCCGCGAGGATCGGGTAGCGATCGCGATACGCGGCCAGGTCGCTCACTTGCGCAGACCGTAGAGCACGCCGGTTCGGACGTCCTTGCGCAGGAAGATGATGTCGGGGCGTACGCGGTTCGCCTGCTTCACGGGAACGAAGACGCGCCGGCCTTCGATGCGCGCGCCGTCCGCGGGCTGGAAGGCCCCGTAGTCGTGCTCGACTTGCGCGCGCGTGAGCAGAATCGGCTCGACGTAGCGACCGCCGTGGAAAGTCACGGCCTCGTTGTTCCTGGTCGCCGCCTGGTAGGCGACACCAGCTCCGAAGAGCAGGACGGAGCCGACCGCGACGGCGAGCAGCACGTGTTTCCTCCTCGGCCGCCGGTCGTCGGGCACGCCGTCGATCGTAGCGCCCGCTCCGCTTCGGGGTCCGGCGCGGACGGGGCCCCTTGCGCCACGCTGGGGTCAGACCCCGGACATGCCCTCTGTGCCGACTTGGTGACGATCCCGCGCAGCTGGGAGATCGAGCTCGACCGCACCGCTACGGTCGCCACATGCCCCGCCTGCTTCGCGTCCAGGAGCCGAACGGCGTCTACCACGTCACGGCCCGCGGCGTCGGCGGTCTGGCGGTGTTCCCTGGTGACGAGCTGCGGCGCGTGTACCTGCGGCTCCTGCGCCGGACGACCGAGCGCTACGACTGGATCTGCCACGCGTATTGCCTGCTCTCGACACATTTCCACCTGATCCTGCAGATCCGGGATCCCAATCTCTCGGCCGGCATGCAGAACCTGAACGGAATCTTCGGTGCCTGGTTCAACGACACGTGCGAACGCCGGGGACACGTCTTTGAAGGCCGCTTCCGCTCGTGGCCGATCGAGACGGACGAGTACTTCGCGAAGGCGTGCAACTACGTGTGGTGGAACCCCGTCGAAGCCGGCCTCTGCGAGAAGCCCGACGAGTGGGCATGGACGGGAGGTCGTGCGCTGCGGAACATGCCTGGGGTCAGACCCCGGACCGCGCCAGGGAGAACAGGCCCGCCCTGGCTAGGAGAGGCGCTTCAGCAGGCCGAGCGCCTGCTGGTTCCACGGGACGCGGTGAGTGACTCCGGCGGCCCTCTGCCGCCCGCGATTCGCGAGGTACCAGTCGTACGTCTCGATCAGCGCCTCCGCGTTCGACAACCGGGGCGCCCACCCGAGCAGCCGCTCCGCCTTCGAGACGTCGACGAACGAGTCCCGGTGCGCCGTCTTGTAGTGCCACTCCGCCAACGGGGAGACACGCGCGAGCTCGAGCCCACGCAGGATCACCTCGGCCGGGCGAGCGGGAACAGGCGTGATCCGACTCGGCGAGCCTGCATGGTCGATAAGCGCCTGCAGATCGCCCCGCACCGTGCCGAACCGCATGGCGCCGACGTTCAGCGTCTCCCCGGCGACCTCGGCGGCGCCGGCGCGCACGATCGCGTCGACCAGATCCTCGACGGCGAGCAGCTGGTACCGGTTCTCCCCGCTGCCGAGCACGTAGATGCGCCGGCCCTCGCGGATCCAGTCGAAGAGGATCTCGAAGACGCCGAGCCGCTCCGCACCGATGAACGTCTTCGGCCGGATGATCACGGTCTCGAGGCCGCCACCGTTCGCAACGCGCACGAGCCGCTCAGCGTCGATCTTCGACTCCCCGTAGTGGCCGACTCCGACGAGCGGATCGTCCTCTTCGATCGGATGCTTCTCCGGGACGCCGTACACCGCGGTGGACGAGACGAGAATCAGCCGCCGTACCCCACTCTCGCGAGCCGCGAGCACGACGTTCTCCGTCCCACCGACGTTCACCGACCGGATCGAGTCGCGCGTGGCCTGGATCGGAAGCGCAGCGGCGGCGTGCACCACCACGTCGGCGCCCGCGCAGAGCTCGCGCACACGCGCGGGATCGCGGATGTCTCCGCGCAGCTCGGTCACCGACTGCTCGAGCTCGGCGTCGTCGAGCGGCGCGACGTCGAGAGAACGAACCTCGTGCCCGTCGGCGAGCAGCCGGCGCGACAGGTGAAGTCCGAGGAAGCCGGCACCGCCGGTGATCGCCCACAGCATCCGCGACACGCTACCGGTCGAGCGAAACGGCCCTCGCAGGGTCTGGCGCCGGGCGAGGCGGCGGCTTCGAGTCGACGAGGACGGCCGCCGCGAGCAGCACCGCGACCGCGACCGCACTCTCGCCCACGAGGCTCCGGGGCAGCCGCGAGAGGATCCCCCCGTCGCCGCGCTCGAGCGCCGGCCGGGCGACGAAGTGGTGCACGGCTCCCCAGGTCAGCGCGAGCCCGACGAGGGCTAGCTTCACGAGCAGCACGTGCCCGTAGTGCTCGCGCCAGAGATCCGACACCTGCGGCAGACGCAGGATGCTGAGATACACGCCTGCGCAGAGCACGAGGCCGATCAGCACCGTCGCCACGCGCGAGAAGGCCAGGAACGCCTCGCGCCGCAGCTCGGGCGCGGCCGGCCAGACCACGAAGGCGAGCTGGACGAGCCCGCCCACCCAGAGACAGGCGGCGGAAAGGTGCACCCAGTCGGCGAGCACCGAGAGCCGTCCGGCCCCGGCGTCGGCCGCGGAGTGGCCCGAGAGGGAAAGCCCCGACGCGAATCCGAGCCCCACCACGAAGGCGGCCCAGAGGAGCGCCCGACGCTCGGTCAGCCAGGCGAGGAACAACAGCGCGGCCACGAGCGCAAACCCGAGCGTCATCGCGATGAACGCCGCCCCGAAGCGCGTCCCGCTCGCGATCGGCGAGAGATCGCCGTAGAGCAGGCGCCCGAACGGCAGCTGCAGCGCGTCTTCCGCGCGCAGGATGAACGCCGCGATCCCGACCTCGAGCGCCGCGACGACGCCGATCCCGGTCACCCACCAGAAACGCCGTTCCGCACGCGCCGGCAGCGGCGCCCGGAGAACGAGCAGCCGGAAGCCCAGCCCGCCGAGGAGCAGAGCGAGCGCGAGGAAGTACGCCCAGCGAACGAGGTGCTCGGAGCGCGTCGGCCCGCCGGCACCGTACGCCTCGGTCGGGGCCGGCGCGGCCACGCGGACGCCGAAGGTGTAGACGCCCGAGATGACGTGTCCGTCCGACGAGATCGCGCTCCACCGGATCGTGTACGCACCGCGCGGCAGTCGAGGCAGCGACGCGACGACGCGCCGCGAGTCGGTGCCGCTACGCGCCGGGCCCGAGACGAGCTTTCCCGCCGCGGAGTACACGCGGATCGAGCCCGGCAACGCGGTCACGCGCTGGTCGAACCGGAGCAATGCTCGAGCCGGAGAGCGCTGCAGCCGCTGCTCGAAGGTCGGCACCGTCTGCCGCAGCGTGGCGTGGGCCGAGGCGGCGGCGGGCGCCGCGAGCGCGGCGAGGACGGCAAGCGCGAGAACCCGTCTCATCGGTGTGGCGTCCCGGCGAGCGGCGAGAGGTGCCCGAAGACCGGCGCGAGGTCCCGATCGGAGAACAGGAAGACGGCGATCACGACGAACCCGACCGCGAAGCCCGCGTTCCAGCCGAGCGCGCGCGGGCGGAAGGCCTTCCCGAGCGGGAAGATCGCGACGAAGAGCGCGGTCAGCCCGAGCGCATGGTGCAGGAACGAGGAGCGCTGGAAGAACCACGGATTCTGCTCGTGGACGAGGAACGCGATCCCGCCGACCGAGAGCCCGATCGCCGAGCACAGGTACCACCAACGACTCGTCAGCTTCCCGCTCGCCAGCCCGAGCTCGGCCGCGCCAGCGAGCATCAGCGCCTGCGCCCAGGATCCGTGAGCGAGCATGTGGATCGTCGAGTTCGTGAAGAAGACCATCACGGGCCACATCAGGAGGCCCATCCCGAACGCGAAGCCGGGCCAGAGGTAGGCCCGCCAGCGTCGCCGCCGCCACACCTCGGTGCCGACGATCGCCTCGGCCAGCAGGCAGAGGCCGAGGACGAGGAATCCCGTCGCGAAGGCCCAGTGGACGTGCTCAGCCGGCGGCTGCATCGTCCTCTGCTTCCTGCAGGTCTTCGATCAACCCGGGCGCGATGAACAGCGCGAAGCCGATCCCGACCAACATGACGAGCAGCGGCGGCTCGATCGCCAGCCACCAGAAGCCCTGTCCATGTGGATGGAGCACGGTGAGTCGCCAGGGCTGGAAGAACGCCCAGACGAGGCCGCCGACCGACGTCAGCGGGCCGAGCAGCGTCACGGCCCACGTGCGCGCGGAGGCGTGCGTGCGAGCCTGGAGCCGAGTTGCGATTTGCGTATTCAAGAAGCCTCCTCCCAAGTCGAGTTTCTGCCGGCCCGAAGCGGCCGGCCGCGACTAGGCGGGAAGCGGCGGAGGCCGACTCGAGAGGACGACGCCGTGCAGGAAGCGCGGCGGCGGCGAATCGGTCGTGGCGTACGTAGGAGCAGGCTCGGGAGCGCGCGCGGCGAGGCGATAGGCGAATGCGACGGTCTCTCGCGAGTAGCGCTCGTACTCGGCCAGCCAGCGCTCGCAGCCGCGGTAGACGAGCGCGGCCAGCACGGAAAGCACCGCGAAGACGGGCAGCGCCGAGCTGTGCAGCCACGGCGCGAGCAGCGGCCAGCGTCCCGTGGAGATCCACTCGAGGTCCGTCTGGACGAGGAAGAGCAGCGACGTCGCGCCGAAGATCGCCGCGCAGAGCCGCGGCGACAGCTCGATCCGTATTCGCGGCATCCTGGCCTGTGCATCGGCACCGAGGCGCACGATCAGCCGGCGGGCGGCGCGCTCCGCGGCGTGGGCCTTGACGATCCGCCAGGCGAGCAACGCGAGCATCAGCGCGACGCCGCCCTTCACGATCGCGAGTAGGAACGGGTAGTAGTCCGTGCGCGCATAGCTCGGCGCGCCGACGTGCTGGCCCAGGTCGAGGCGATGGGTGAGGCTGCGTCCCGCGAGCTCGGCGACGAATGCGAGCAGGAAGAACGCGCCTCGCGCGAGTGCCACCTGATGGCGACGCGCCCGCTCCATCTCTTGGAAGTGTTGCTGCGCGGGAGGGTTCAGGTCAATTCGCGGGTCAGCCGACGAGCGTGAGCGTCCAGCGATCCCGGCATGCTCCTTCGAAGCTGACGAGCAGGACCCGCTGCCATTGTCCGAGGCACAGGCTCTTGCTTCGGAATGGAATCTGCTCGGTGCGAGGGCCGAGCAGCGCGCAGACCAGACGTTCGCGCTCCTCCACCTCGGCCGGAATCATGCGCGCGAGGAGCGCCTCGACGTCCTCGAAGAAGCCCGACTCGCGCTCGCACACGCGCACGAGCGACGGGCCATCCTCGGGGGAGACGAAGGCGATCCCATGCGCGTGAGGCGCGGCGCGGAGCTCCTGCTGGATCTCATTCGTGATGTCGAGCGCGGCGAGCGTCGGCAGCGCGCACGCGATCGAGTACGGGATCTCGACGCTCGTCATCTGGCCCTCAGGCTAGCTAGGCCACGGCGGACCAGGGCGCAATAGCCACGCCCGGGGTCTGACCCCGGGGTGAGCCCGACCGGACGCGTCCGTTCGTGCCCGCGAGGTGTCGCAGGGGCGTCAGCCGGCGAGCTTGCGCGCCTGCAACTCAGGGCTGACGCGCACGACTTTCCACACGAGCCCGAGCCGTTCGAGCCCGCGAATCACCCATGCGGACACGTCGATCTCGGAGCGCTTCAACCCGTGGAACGCAGAGCTCGGAAAGGCGTGGTGGTTGTGGTGCCAGGCCTCCCCGAGGGAGAACGCCGCGAGCCACCAGACGTTGCGAGACTCGTCGGCCACGTCGAAGCGCCGCCGTCCCACGAAATGGCAGATCGAGTTCACCGACCAGGTCACGTGGTGCAGCAGGAAGATCCGGACGAGCCCGCCCCAGAGCAGTGCCTCGAGCCCGGCGCCAAGCGTCCCGCCCCAGACCCAGCCCGCGGCGAACGGCAGCGCCAGCGAGAGCCCGATCAGCGGGAGGAAGAGCCGCGAGATCAAGACCAGCCCGCGATCCGCAAGCAGATCCTTCGTATAGCGCCGCTCGTCCGCGCCCCCGACGTTCTCGAAGAGCCATCCCACGTGCGCATGCCAGAGGCCGCCGATCGCGCCCACGACGCCGGCGCCCCGACCAACGTGGGGCGAATGCGGATCGCCCTCCTTGTCGGCGAAGTTGTGGTGCTTCCGGTGGTCGGCCACCCAGCGGATCGCCGGCCCCTGCACCGCGAGCGACCCGAGCACGGCGAGCGTGTACCGGATCGCGGGATACGTCTGATACGAGCGGTGCGTCAAGAGCCGGTGGAACCCGATCGAGATCCCGAGGCACGTCAGGACGTACGCCACGCCCAGGATGACGAGGTCGCGCGCCTGCACACCGCGCCCCCAGAAGAACGCGATTGCAGCCACGAACGACGCGAACGGGACGACCACGCCGACGAGGTTCGCGACCTTGTGCGAGAGCTTCACGGGGGGAGCCTAGCCGCGCCCCTCGCTCCTCGTTCGAATTCGATACCAGACGATCAGCGCGGCCACGGCGACGGCGACGATCCCACCGCCGACGAACCCGACGGTCCGGAAGACCGACGACGCGGCATGGCCGAAGAAGTAGGCGGCGACCCCGACCGAGACGGCCCACGAGATCCCGCCGGCTGCGTTCCAGAAGGCGAAGCGCCGCCAAGGCATCTTGTGAATGCCGGCGAGCCATGCGGCCGTGATCCGCAGGCCCGCGAACCAGCGCCCGAAGAAGACCGCCTTGGCGCCGTGCTTGTCGAAGAACTTCTCACCGCGCTCGAGCAGGCGCCTCCGCCGCGGCCCGCCGCGATCGAGCAGCCAGCGGCCACCTCGGCGCCCGATCAGGTAGCCCACGTTGTCCCCGACGATCGCGCCGGCCGCGG
>JAWVDL010000339.1:0-3046 GCA_033857355.1 Gaiellaceae bacterium
CTCCCATCTGTACCCCCAATAAGGGAATTGCCGGGGCCGGAATGGGCCTTCACACTTCGTAGGGTCTTTCGCGCGGGCGGCGCGTCGTCCCTTCCGCAATCCAGAAGGAGCTCCTTGGCCGCAGCCCCCGACCTTCGTCGCGCGACCGCAATCGAGCGACAGCCCTCCGCCCCCGAGGCGCGGACGACGCACGCCATGTACGAGGCGTACTCGGGGCAGATCTTCGGCTACTGCATGAATCAGCTCGGCAACCGCGAGGAGGCCGAGGACGCCGTGCAGAGCACGTTCATGAACGCGTTCCGTGGGCTCCAGCGGGGCGTCGTGCCCGAGGTCGAATCGGCCTGGCTCTACAAGATCGCGCACAACGTCTGCCTCTCGCGCCGGCGCGCGGCCTTCCGGCGCGGCCGCGTGGAGTTCGCGAACGACCTCGAGACGCTGCAGGAGATCACCCCCTCGCCGAGCGTCCGCGAGACCGACGACCTGATCCGCCTGAACGACGTCCTCGCCACGATGCCGGAGAACCAGCGGAAGGCGATCCTCCTGCGCGAGTGGCAGGGGCTCTCGTACCACGAGATCGGCGAGCAGATGGAGCTGTCGCAGTCGGCGGTCGAGACGCTGATCTTCCGCGCGCGCCGCTCGCTCGCGGCCGGGCTCGAGTCGGCGCAGCCTGCCAAGAAGGGCCTGCAACGGCTCCGCCAGGGATCGAACCTGGGGACGGCGCTCGTCGCGCTCAAGTCGCTCGTCGCGGGGAGCGCAGCGGTCGTCGCGGCGGGCTCGGTGGCCGCCGCAGGCCCGGTCGAGCCGCTCCGCCATCACTTCGGGCTTGCTCCGGCGAGCCCGGCCGGACCCTCGCATCGCGCGCGCGGCCACGTGACCAAGAGCTCGGCCGCCTCGTTGGCAAGCGTGCGGACACTCGCCTCGTCGAGCCCGGGCTCGACCCCAAGCGCCGCGCCGCACGGCCTGCGCGTCGTCCCGCGCCACGCGCCGCCGGCACCGGCTCCGAAGGCGACGCGCCACGTTCCGCCGCCCGCCGCTGCGCCCGCTCCGCCGGCTCCGGCGGCCGCCGCGCCCGCGCCTCCTCCGGGCCCCGCACCCGAGCCTCCCAAGCAACCCGACGTGCAAGCCGCCTCCTCCGAATCTCCGCCGCCCGCCGAGCCGGAGCGCACCGTGGCCGCCGCGGCGCCGGCTGTCCCGCAGGCGCCGGCTGTCGATGAAGAGCACGGGAAGGGCAAGGAAGGAAAAGACAAGGGCAAGAGCGGCGACGAGCACGGCAAGTCCGGAGAAAAGGGCGGCGGCAAGGGCGACCACGAGTCGGGCAACGGCCACTAAGCTTCCGGCTCGCCCTCAGGGTCTTACAGACTTCTTAACCTCCATTCAGGTCGTTCTTAGGGCCTGTTGATCCCATGGGTCGCATCAATTTCGAATCGAAAGGACGATCCATGCGCAGCACCCGTAGAACAGTCGCCGCGACCGCCCTGGCCGCGAGCGCCCTGGCCGGCGCCGGCGTGGGCGTCGGAACCTACGCCGCGCTTGGCCACGACGGCGGTACGACGACGACGGTCAGGCAGGTCGCGGCACCCTCTTCGTCCTCCCAGCAGGTCTCGAGCTCGAGCTCGCTCAGCGTCGCGCAGATCTTCAAGCGCGCTTCGCAAGGCGTGGTCGAGATCTCGGTGACCACCCAGGGCTCCGGCTCGTCCTTCCCGTTCGGGCAAGGCGGCGGCACGGCGACCGCACAGGGCTCCGGCTTCGTCTACGACACCGCCGGCCACGTGATCACGAACGAGCACGTCGTCGCGGGCGCCACGAGCATCTCCGTCCGCTTCGCGGGTGGGGCGACCTACAAGGCCACCGTGGTCGGGAAGGACCCGTCCACCGACCTCGCCGTGGTGAAGATCGACGCCCCGAGCTCGCTGCTCCATCCGCTGACGCTCGGCGACTCGTCGGCGCTGCAGGTCGGTGACGGCGTGGTCGCGATCGGGTCGCCGTTCGGCCTGGAGGAGACGGTCACGTCCGGCATCGTCAGCGCGCTCCACCGCGAGATCACCTCCCCGAACCACTTTGCGATCGAGGACGCGATCCAGACCGACGCGGCGATCAACCACGGCAACTCGGGCGGGCCGCTGCTGAACCTGCAGGGACAGGTGATCGGCGTGAACGCGCAGATCCAGAGCGAGGGCGGCGGCAACGACGGCGTCGGCTTCGCGGTTCCCTCCGCCACCGTGAAGACGATCGTCGGCAAGCTGCTGGCGAGCGGGAACGTGCAGCACGCGTACCTGGGCGTCGGCATCCAGACCATCCCGAAGGCGTTCGCGGACCAGCTCGGCGAGGCGGCGGGAGCCGCGGTCATCGACGTCAAGCCCGGCACCGCCGCGCAGAAAGCCGGGCTGCACAAGGCAACCGGCCAGAAGGCGATCCAGGGCGTGCCGTACGCGACCGGCGGCGACGTGATCACGAAGATCGACGGGACGTCGGTCGCGACGGACGACGCGCTCCGACGCGCGGTCGACGCGCACCAGCCCGGCGACAAGGTGACGCTCACCTACGTCCGGAACGGCAAGACGCAGACCGCGACGATCACGCTCGGCACCAGGCCGTCGAGCTAACCATCGGGGGCGCCGCGCGCACGTCGCAGCGGCGCCCCTGATCCACCCTGAGCCGCGGCTACAATCCCGTCCCCGCCGACGTAGCTCAGCTGGTAGAGCACTTCACTCGTAATGAAGGGGTCCCCGGTTCGAGTCCGGGCGTCGGCTCTTACGTGGCGTCGGCTAGCGTCACCGCGATGCTGGCGCTGATCTCGCTCTCGAAGGCCCCGCGCTGGCTGGCGTATCTGATCGTGTTCCTCGTCGTCGGTGGCGAGTCCTCGGGTGTGCCGTTGCCGGGGGAGACGAGCCTCGTGGCGGGCGGGATCCTCGCGTCCAAGGGCAATCTTTCCATCTACCTCGTCATCGCGGCCGCCGCGGCCGGCGCGATCGTCGGGGACAACGTGGGCTACCTGATCGGGCGCCGAGGTGGCCGCTGGCTGCTCGATCGCGGCGGGCCGCGGCGG
>JAWVDL010000340.1:0-2580 GCA_033857355.1 Gaiellaceae bacterium
AGGAGCCGGTCCGTCGCGACGTACAGCATCGCGAGGAAGATCCCGAAGAAGAGAAGGGCGCTCCCGAGGTCGTTCGTCTCGACGAGGACCAGCATCGCGCCACCCCAGATGACGAGCAGCGGCCCGACGTCCTTCGGCCGGAACTGCGCGAGCATCTCCCGTTTCTCTCGCAGGTAGCCCGCGAGGAAGAGGATCAGGAAGATCTTCGCGAGCTCCCCGGGCTGGAAGCGGAACGCGCCGACGTGCACCCAGAGCCGCGCGCCGTTCACCGTCGTCCCGATCCCCGGCAACCCGGGCAGGAGCAGGAGCAGGATCGCGCCGATCCCGAACAGGTACTTGTACGACTCGAGCACCCGGTAGTCGTGCCGAAGCGCGACGAGCGTGACGGCGAAGAGGACGAGCGCGATCACGATCCAGAGACCCTGCTTGAACGCGTCGTTCGGGCCGAGCCGGTAGATCTCGGTGACGCCGATCGCGGCCAGGAGCCCGGCCATCGGCAGCAGGTACGGGTCGGCGTTCGGCACGGTGTAGCGCGCGACCAGGTGCGCCACGAGGTAGAGCGCGAAGAAGAACGCCGCGTACGAGAGCGACGTCGTCGAGACGTGGCTCTGCCGCGCGATGTAGACGCTGGCGAAGCCGAGACCCGTGAGGATCCCGACGACGATCAGATTGGCGAGCTCACGGTTCCGCGGGCTCAGCCAGCCGCCCCGTCCGTTGTGGCTCCTCCTCCTCAGCGGATCGCCCTCCAGACGAGGTACGCGCCCGCGGCGAGCACCAGCAGCAGGAGCACGAGCTGCAGGAAGCGGCGCAGGAACCGGCGTCGCGGCGGCTTGGGCTCGTCGCGCTCGGCCCGGACCTCGGCGAGCTCCCCGACCTGGTCCGGCGGGACGACCATCGTGTCGACGACGGGAACGGCCTCGATGCCGGAGAGGGTGTCCTCCTCGTCCGGGCCGGGCGAGCCCGGGGCGGGCATCGTCGCGGTGCGCTCGAGCGCGTCGGGGCCTCCGTCCGAGATCTCGAAGGCGATCACCGTGATGTTGTCCTCGCCGCCGCGCTTGTTCGCCGCGCTCACGAGCGCGCGCGCGGCGCCGTCCAGGTCGGGGCGGTGCTCTTCGATCGTGTCCAGGATCGCCTCGTCGTCGATCATGTCCGTGAGCCCGTCGGAGCAGATCAGGAAGACGTCGCCGGTCCTCGGCTCGATGGGCATCGTGTCGACGTCGACGTCGGGATCCGTGCCGACCGCGCGCGTGATCACCGACCGCTGCGGGTGGACCTCGGCTTCCTCCGCGGAGAGCTTCCCGGTGCGCTGGAGCTCGCCGACCAGCGAATGGTCGTCGGTGAGCTGCTGGAGCTTGCCGTCCCGGACGAGGTAGGCCCGGGAGTCGCCGACGTGGCCGATCCAGACGACGCCGTTCTCGACGAGCGCGGCGGTGATCGTGGTGCCCATGCCCGAGGCGGCCGCGTCCTCGTTCGCGCGTTGGAAGACACGCCGGTTCGCTTCCTGGATCAGCGCTGTGAGCCGCTCCGCGCCGCTGCCGTCGACCGACTCCTCCTTCAGGGCCGCGGCGGCGAGCTGGGACGCGACCTCGCCCGCCTGCGCTCCCCCCATCCCGTCGGCGACGGCGAAGAGCGGAGGCCGGTGGACGAACGAGTCCTCGTTGTGCCGCCGCTTGCGGCCGGTGTCCGTGACGACTGTGCTCTGGCCGACTTGAGCGCTCATCGAGCGCTCCTTGAAGCTCTTGCGGCCTTTGCGCCGGAAAGACCGTGTCGCCTCGTCGGCGATCCCAGAGCGCGTAGCGCTGTCATTGGTCGAACCTCAGGTCTGTCTCGCCGATCCGGATCAGGTCGCCAGGTGCCAGCTTTCGAGGACGAGTGAGACGCGAGCCGTTCACGAAGGTGCCGTTGGACGAGCCGAGGTCGTGCAGCCACACGCCGTCCTGTCGCGGCTCGAAACGTGCATGCCGCGCGGACGCGAACTCGTCGGGGCCGAGCCCGAGGTCGTTCTGCGCGCCGCGACCGACCGTGATCGGCGCCGAGTCGAGCGAATGCTCCTCTCCCTGACGTAGCGCCGGGCTCTTGACGACCACGATCTTGCCCGTGACGCGCACCGAGGAGGGAATCACCGGGCCGCCGCCCGACGGGGCGAGGACGAAGCTCTCCTGCGGCAGCCTCAGATCGCGGCTCGCGGTGCGCACGATGCGCCAGATGAACAGGTAGAGCAGGAGCAGGAACGCGATCTTCAGGAGGAGCAGGACCTCCTCGACGGTCGCCGACGCAATCACGCGTTCTCCCGGCTGAACACGAGGTCGGTGGAGCCGAGCGTCACGGTGTCGCCGTCGCTCAGCTTGGCGCGGCGGGTGGGTCGGCCGTTCACCTCCATGCCGTTCGTCGAGTCGAGGTCGATCACCCAGTACGCCGCGCCCTCCTGCCGGAGCTCCGCGTGCCGCCGCGACACGTTGCCGTCCTCGAGCTGGATGTCGCAGTCCTTCGACCGGCCGATCACCACTCGCCGTTTGGAGACCTCGTGCCGCTTCCCGTCGTAGCTCAGCGTGACGAGCTCGCGGTCGATTCCGAGGTCGG
>JAWVDL010000341.1:0-4434 GCA_033857355.1 Gaiellaceae bacterium
ACGGCGGCGGCCGCGAGCGTCCCGACGATGAACGGTCCGGTCGACCCTGCGGGCAGGCTCTCCAGCACGACGTGCTTGACGCCCTTGTAGAGCACCGCGCCGAAGACGATCGGGATCAGGAGCAGGAACGAGAAGCGAGCGGCCGAGTCGCGGTCGAGCTTGGCGAAGCGGCTCGTCGTGATCGTGATGCCAGAGCGCGATACACCCGGCATCAACGCGAGGATCTGCGAGATCCCGATCAGGAAGACGGTGCCGAACCGCAGCCGCTCGATGCTCCGCTCCTCCGGCTGGCGGTCCGCGATCCAGAGGAGCACGCCGAACACCGACAGGAAGATCGCAATCTGCCACGGCTGGCCGAGGTGCGACTCGATCGTCGACTCTCCGAGCGCGCCCGCCAACGCGGCCGGCACCGTCCCCGCGAGGATGTACCAGGCCAGCCGCTCGTCGTCGCCACGAATCGAGCGGTGCCCGACGGAGCGGAACCACGCGCCGACGTACCGGACGACGTCACTCCAGAAGTAGAGGATCACCGCGACCAGCGTCCCGAGGTGCAACGCGACGTCGAAGGTCTTGTTGAAGCTCTGGTGCGTCTCGAGGTAGTGCCAGTCGCCGATCCACGGGACGAGGATCAGGTGGCCCGAAGACGAGATCGGCAGCAGCTCCGTAAGGCCCTGGGTGATCCCGAGCGCGAGCGCCTGCCAGTCGGAGAGGCGCCCGGCCTGCTCGCCGACCCGCGCCACCGCAAGCACGAGTGCCACCGCAAAGAGAACGGCGGCCAGTCCGTAGACCAGCCGCCGTCCGCCAGGTGCTGCTGTCTCCCGAGCGCTCACCGCGCGAGAGCGTAGCCCAGCCGTTACGTGTGAATCCGCTTGAGCGTCTTCTCCGACGCGACGAGCACAGTCTTCGGCACCGGTACGAAGCGCAGCTTCAGGCCCATCGGCTGCCCTTTCGTCAGGGCCCAGAAGACGAACTTCCGCAACTCGGGCGCGCTGCCCGTCTGAAGCGGGAGGATCACGTAGGTGTAGGTCGAGATCGGGTACGCGGCCCCAAACTTCTTGGCCGGGTTGACGATGGAGATCTCGTTGTTGCCGCCGACCTTCGTCACGCTCGCCGCGGCGCCCTTGATCCCGACGATCCCGGGGAGGACGTACTTCCCGGCGCGGTTCTGGACCGAGAAGAACTTGAAGTGGTTCGTGATCGAGTACGCGACGTCGGCGTACATGATTCCGCCGTTCGTCTGCTTCAAGACCGCCGAGACCCCGGAGCTTCCGCGGCCGCCGACCCCGGTCGGGAAGCTGACCTGAGTGCCCCGGCCGACCTTCGACTTGAAGCTGGAGCTCGCCGAGGACAGGTAGTCCGTGAAGTTGTAGGTCGTGCCGGAGGCGTCGCTGCGGTAGATCGGTGTGATCTTCTCGTTCGGCAGCTTGGCGCCCTTGTTCAGCTTCGTCAGGCGCGAGTCGTTCCAGCGGGTGATCTTGCCGAGGTAGATGTCGGCGAGCACCTTGCCGGAGATCTTCAGATGGACGGGGGCGCTGTCGAGGTTGTACGCGACTGCGGTCGCCGACAGGGCCCATGGGATCTGCACGCACCCCTTGCACGCGCTGAACTGGTCGGCGGTCATCGGAGCGTCACTCGCGCCGAAGTCGACCTGCCGGTTCGTGATCGCGGCGATGCCCGCTCCGCTTCCCACTGGGTTGTACGAGACGGAGTAGCCGATATCCGACTTGACCGCCGGGATCCAGGTCGACACGAGCGGATTCACGAACGAGCTGCCCGCTCCCCGCAAGTTGTTGTCGCTGCTCCTCGTCGTCGCTGCGCTTGCACCAGCCGCGAGCGCGAGCCCCGCGACCACCGTGTTCAGGATGGCAATTCTTCGCTTCAAGACCTCTCCTCTGTCGTCTCTTCGGTACTGACGCGCTCACAGTGGCTCGCGCCTGCGTGCACGTGGGCTGAGAGAAGGCCGCGAAGTGGTTACGACCTGGTGAACGACGCCGAAAACGCCGCTCTGACGGGTTAGCCTCGCGGTCGATGAGCGCCGCGCCCTCCGCGCTTCCCGTTCGCGCGCCCAGGCGCGCCGGCGACCGCATCGCCGACGTTCTCTTCCACGGGCTGACGCTCGTTCCGGCGCTGGCCGCGCTCGCGCTCGTCGTCGCGATCGGCTGGAAGGTCGCGGACGGCTCGCGGCTCGCGTTCCACAAGTTCGGGCTCGGCTTCGTCACCACGGCGGCGTGGGATCCCGTCAAGGGCGTGTTCGGCGCGCGCGACTTCATCCTCGGCACCGCCTTCACCTCTCTGATCGCGCTCGTGCTCGCGACGCCGATCGCGATTGCGATCGGGCTCTACCTGAGCGAGCTGGCCCCACGCGGCGTGCGCGACGTGATCGGAGCCCTCGTCGAGCTGCTCGCCGCGATCCCGAGCGTGGTCGTCGGCCTGTGGGGGATCCTCGTGCTCGGGCCGTTCCTCGCGCAGCACCTCGATCCCGTACTGCGGAGCACTCTCGGCTGGACGCCGTTCTTCAAGGGCGACATCCCCTCAGCGGGGACGGGCATGCTCACCGCGGCGGTCGTGCTCACGATCATGGTCGTCCCGATCGTGGCGAGCATCAGCCGCGAGCTGTTCCAGAGCGTCCCGCGCGAGCTCGAGGAAGGTGCGCTCGCCCTCGGGCTGACACGCTGGGAGATGGTGCGCGGAGTCGTGCTGCCTTCGGCCCGGCCCGGCATCGCCGCGGCGGTCATCCTCGGGCTCGGGCGCGCCGTCGGCGAGGCCATCGCCGTCACGCAGGTGATCGGCGGGTTCGCCGGATTCAGCCTGTCGCTCTTCAAGCCGGGCGACACGCTCGCGAGCCGCATCGCCAGCCAGTACCAGGGTGCCTCGACGGCGCTCCAGGTCTCTGCGCTCGTCTACCTGGCGGCGATCCTCCTCGCCATCTCGCTCGTCGTGAACCTGCTCGCGCAGGTGATCGTCAGGCGCTTCGAGTTCCAGCGGACGGGCGGATCGTGAGCGCCGCGGCTCCCTGGGGCCGGCCGAGCCCGCGCCTGCGGCGTCGCAAGGCAGTGAACCTCATGATGGAGGCGCTCGCGACGGTCGCGGCGCTCATTGCGGTCGCGCTGCTCGGCACGGTGATCGTCTCGGTGCTGCGGCGCGGGCTGCCGGCGATCAGCCTCGACTTCTTCACCAAGGCGCCGGCCGGGTTCGGCGCTACGGGCGGGGGGCTCGCGAACGCGTTTGCCGGCAGCCTCGTCATCGTTGCGGTCGCGGCGCTCATGGCGCTGCCCGTGGGCGTCCTGACGGCGCTCTACCTGTCGGAGTTCGCGCCCAAGCGGCTCGAGCAGACAATCCGGCTCGCGCTCGACGTCCTGAACGGGATCCCTTCGATCGTGATCGGGATCTTCGTCTTCGGGATCCTGGTGCTCTCGCATCAGCAGAGCGGCCTGGCCGGCTCGTTCGCGCTGGCGATCATCATGCTGCCGCTGATCGCGCGGTCGACGCAGGAGGTTCTGCGAGTCGTTCCGGAGACCCTGCGCGAGGCGAGCTACGCACTCGGGATCAGCCGCTGGCGGACCGTCGTCGGGATCATCCTGCCGGCCTCGATCGGCGGGATCATGACCGGGACGATGCTGGCCGTCGCGCGCGCGGCGGGCGAGACGGCGCCGTTGCTCTTCACCTCGTCGCTGACCGCGCCGTTCGTGACGTGGGATCCGCGCCAGCCGCTCCAGTCGGTGCCGCTGACGATCTTCGAGCTCTCGGAGTCGCCGGACCCGCTGGACCACGCGCGGGCGTGGGCCGCGGCGCTCACGCTGATCGGCTTCGTGCTCTTCGCGAGCCTGCTCTCGCGCGCCCTGCTGGCCCGGAGCCGTCGCAAGTTGGGGCAGGTCGGATGAGCGATACGATCACGCGCGTGGGCCGGGTGGAGATCGCGCAGCGCGACGAAGCTCCCGCGCCGCCCCGGCAGGAGGTCGTCTTCGACATCCGGAACCTGACCGTGCGCTACGGGCGCACCACGGCGATCCGCGACGTCAGCTTCGAGATCTACCGCAACCTCGTCACGGCCGTGATCGGCCCATCCGGCTGCGGGAAGAGCACATTCATCCGCTCGCTGAACCGGATGAACGACCTCGTGCCGACCGCGAAGGTCGAGGGCGAGGTCGTCTACCTCGGGAAGAACCTCTACGACCGCGACGTCGACCCGGTGGAGGTGCGGCGCTGGGTCGGGATGGTCTTCCAGAAGCCGAACCCGTTCCCGAAGTCGATCTACGACAACGTGGCCTGGGGCCCGCGCGTGCTCGGGATGCGCTCGGGCCTCGACGACCGCGTGCAGCGCGCGCTCGAGCAGGCCGCGCTCTGGGACGAGGTCAAGGGACGTCTGAAGCGAAACGCCCTGAGCCTCTCCGGTGGCCAGCAGCAGCGGCTCTGCATCGCCCGCGCGCTGGCCGT
>JAWVDL010000342.1:0-4511 GCA_033857355.1 Gaiellaceae bacterium
ACCCTGGGCATCCACCAATACCGACGGAAGAGTCACCCATGAGCCATCTCGACGAGCTCGACGAATTCGAAGCCGAGCTCGAGCTCGCGCTGAAGAAGGAGTACACGGCGGTCTTCGGGCTGTTCCGGTACTGCGTCCTCACGCAGGACGCGACCTACCTCTGCAACAAGCTCGACCTGAACTACCTGCCGCAGCCGAGCTATCCGTTCTTCCACCTGAAGATGGAAGACGTCTGGGTGTGGGACAAGAACCGCCCGACCCGGATCATCCCGCGCGCGGAGGTCTATACGTCGAGCGACGTGACGGTCGAAGAGCTGCGCGGCGAAGGTGACGAGCCGAGCCTGACGGCCGAAGCGCTCGCCGAGAGAATCGGCGAGTCGCTCTCCACCGACGAAGACTGAGCGCCCGCGTGTCCCGGGGCGCCGCGTCGGTCCCTGGCGCGTCTGAGTTTGTGGCTCTGAGCCACTATCGCGTCTTCCGTCACACCTTCTCGTCAGCTTTCGGGAGCCTCCTCACCAACGAGGCCTGTCGTTTTCCGAACGCAACTGAGTTTGTGGCTCTGAGCCACAAACTCCCCGAGAATCGTCTGGGATGATGAAGCGATGCTGCTAGCTGTCGACGTCGGGAACACGCAGACGGTTGCCGGGCTCTACGAGGGCGAGGAGCTCCGCGACCACTGGCGGATCGCGACCGAGCGGCACCGGACCGGGGACGAGCTCGGCGCGCTCTACGGGCGCTTTCTCGACTTCGAGGACGTGAGCGGGATCTGCCTCGGCTCGTCGGTTCCCCAGCTCGTCCGCTCCTACGAGGACCTCGCGACTCGCTACCTGCAGGCCGAGCTGCTCGTTCTCGGTCCAGGCGTGCGGACCGGCATCCCGATTCGCTACGACGATCCGCGGGAAGTCGGCGCCGACCGCATCGCGAACGCCGTTGCCGGAGCGGCCCGTTACGGCGCGCCGTGCATCGTCGTCGACTTCGGGACGTCCACGAACTTCGACATCGTCTCCGCGGAAAGCGAGTTCGTCGGCGGCGTACTCGCTCCCGGCATCGAGGTCTCGATGGACGCGCTGTTCCAGCGTGCCGCCCGGCTGTTCAAGATCGACTTCGTCGAGCCGCCCTCGGTGATCGGCAAGAACACCGCGGCCAGCCTCCAGTCGGGCCTCGTCTACGGCTTCGCCGGCCAGGTCGACGGGATCGTCGAGCGCATCCGCGCCGAGCTCGGCGCCCAGGCGCCGGCGATCGCCACCGGGGGTCTCGCCGACCTGATCGCCCCACATGCGCGCACGATCGACCGGGTCGACCCGCTGCTCACGTTGGAAGGACTAAGGCTTGTGTGGGAGCGGAACGCCGCTCCTGTCCCCGAGGTTTAGCAGGCCTCCGAGCGGAGACTCTGTGTCCTGGACAGAACCAGGACACAACTCGAAGGGGTTTTCATGCTCGCAAGCATCGGAGGACAGCTTCACAACACGGGCACGGTGATCGCGCTGTGGCTACCGCGGCTCTTCGCGTTCCTCGCCATCCTCGTGGTCGGCTACATCGTCGCCAAGATCGTCGCGGGAATCATCGGGAAGGTGCTCCAGCGCGCCGGTCTAGACCGCACGCTGCACTCCGGCACCGGTGGCCAGTACGTGCAGAAGATCGCGCCGCAACCGTCGCGACTCGTCTCGCGAATCGCATTCTGGGTGCTCTTCCTCGGCGCGGTGTCGCTCGCGGCCTCGGTGCTGAAGGTCGCCGCACTGACCGCGTTCATCGCGGCGGTGTTCGCGTACATCCCGAACGTGATCGCCGCACTGCTGATCTTCCTCGTCGCGGGCGCGATCAGCGGCGCGGTCGTCGCGCTCGTGCAGCGCACGATGGGCGACACCGGCACGGGCAAGATCCTGTCGGCGGTCGTGCCTGCGCTGGTGATGGGGATCGCGATCTTCATGATCCTCGAGCAGCTCAAGATCGCTCACGACATCGTCGTGACGACGTACACCCTGCTGCTCGGCGCGATCGCGCTGGCCGCGGCGCTGGCGTTCGGGCTCGGTGGCCGCGAGGTCGCGGGGCAGATGCTGCAGAGCGCCTACCAGACCGGCCAGGAGAAGAAGGATCAGCTGCAGGACGACCTGAGCCGGGGCGTCGAGCGCGGGAAGCGCGATGCGCAGGACTTGAAGGATCGGGCCGAGCAGAACGGCCCGAGCACGGTCGGGACGATCGGGAGCGGACCGACCGGAGGTCCGGCGGCTTAACGGTCGCGCGGAGGGGCAGCGAGGGGCGGCTTGAGGCCGCCCCTCGCGTTTCTAACCGCCGCCGTAGATCGAGATCGGCAGGTCGAGGAGAACGTCCTCTCCCTGAGGCAGCTCATCCAGCAACCGCTCCAGCACGAAGCGTGCGCCGGGCGCGGCCGCGAACAGGCGCGTCTCCACCTCGTCGAGCGTCGCGAGCTGGACGAGCTCCTGCTTGAACGGCCGCGGGAAGCGGCCCCGGCCGAGGTACCAGCCGTAGAACTTCTTCAGGAAGCCGGTCGCGCGCCGCTCGCCGAGCTCTCGCACGGTCTCGCGGATGAAGAGCACCAGCTCGGCGACGATCTCCTCGCGCGTCGGGTCGGGCGACTGCGCGTCCACGATCTCCCGTAGCGCCCACGGATTGCCCTGGGCACCTCGACCGACCATCACCGCGGCGGCGCCGGTCGTCGCGAGGACGGCCTGCGCCCGGGCGCGCGAGGTGATGTCGCCCGACGCGATGATCGGCACGTCCACCAGCTCCACGAGCTCGGCGGTCAGCGAGTGGTCGGCCTCGCCCGTGTACATCTGCTTCGCGGAGCGCGGGTGCAGCGTGAGCGACGCCGCCCCTGCTTCCACGAGCCGGGGCCCGACGTCGAGGCAGGCGCGCGAGCCGTTCTGGAGCCCGCGGCGCATCTTCACGGTGACCGGAAGCGACACGGCCTCCGCGATCGCCTCGACGATTCGGCAGGCGCGGTCCGGATCGTCGAGCAGCGTCGCGCCGGCGCCCGTCTTCGTCACCTTCTTGACCGGGCAGCCGAAGTTGACGTCGACGATGTCGGCCCCGGCGGCCGCGACCATCCGTGCCGCCTCGGCCATCACGGACGGGTCTGCCCCGAAGATCTGAATCGCCAGCGGATGCTCGTCGCTCGCCACTCGCAGGTAGCCGAGCGTCTTCTCGTTGCGGTGCTCGATCCCCGCGCAGCTGACCATCTCGGAGCAGACCAGCCCTGCGCCGTAGCGCCGTCCCTGGCGCCTGAAGGCCTGAACGCTGACGCCCGCCATCGGCGCGAGCACGAGCCGCGTCGGGATCTCGACGTCGCGGATCGACCATGGTGTGCGCAGATCCAGATCCATTGGCTGCACAGGGTAGACAAGCCGCGACCCGGATCCGACAAAACCCGTCCAAATTGGGCGTTTTTCGGTTCCCGGAGCCCCTTGACGCTGTCCGCCTCCGCAGGTACCATCCGCGCCCGCGACGGCGGCGAGCGCCCGTCGTTTTTGCTTTGGAGGGCACTGTGAAGGAAGTCATCCTCACTCCTGAGGGCTTCAAGAAGCTCAAGGAGGAGATCGAGTATCTGTCGAGCGACAAGCGTCGCGAAGTGGCCGATCGCATCCGCGTCGCCCGCGAGTTCGGCGACATCGCCGAGAACGCGGAGTACGACGACGCGAAGAACGAGCAGGCGCTGCTCGAGCACCGCATCGCGGTCCTCGAAGAGCGGATGCGCGCCGCCCGCGTGATCGAGAAGAAGGAGATCTCGAAGGACGTCGTCTCCATCGGATCGCACGTCAAGCTGCGGGACATGGACGCGAAGCAGACGATCGAGTACCACATCGTCGGCTCGGCCGAGGCCAACCCCGCCGAGTACAAGCTGTCGAACGAGTCGCCGGTCGGCAAGGCGATCATCGGCAAGAAGAAGGGCGAGGTCGTCGAGGTCTCCGCTCCGCGCGGCAGCCTCAAGTTCAAGATCATGGAGATCAAGGCGGCATAGCCGCCGCAGAAAGTTTCGCGCGCTACGCGCGCATGCGACTTTCTGCGGTGCCCGAGGCCGCGCCGTAGCGAGCGGACGCGGGCGAAGCCCGCATCCGCGGCCGGGCTCTAGACTCGCGCGGTGGCCCTTCCCAAGCGATTCCCGGATCGCGACCAGGTTTCTGACGTCCGCACAGACGCGGAGGCGATCGAGGCCGGTCAGGAAGGAAGCGAGACGCGCCGGATCGCGGGGCGGATCATGGCTCGGCGCGAGATGGGGAAGCTCGTCTTCGCCGACCTCGTCGACCGTTCCGGCCGGATCCAGCTGCTGCTCGACGCGGCCACGCTGGCCGACGTGCACGTGAACCTCGGCGACATCGTCGGAGCGGTGGGCGTGCCGATGCGCACGCGGCGCGGCGAGCCGTCGTTGAAGGTCGCCGAGCTCGTGCCGCTCGCGCAGAATCGCAGCCCGCTGCCCGACACGTGGCACGGCGTGACCGACCCGGAGGTGCGCTACCGGCGCCGCTACCTCGACCTGCTGATGAGCGAGGAGTCGC
>JAWVDL010000343.1:0-2604 GCA_033857355.1 Gaiellaceae bacterium
GCGGTCGCTCCAACACGACTCCGCGCGGGACGACGACCAGCAGGCCGTGCTCCCAGAGCGCGGCGTTGTGTGCCGAGAACTTGTCGCTCGGCGGGACGAGCTCTCCGAGCCGCGGATGATCCTCGAGCCGCGCAAACGTGATTCCTTCGGGCGCGTTCTCGATCTCGATCGACGACTCCGTGACAGTCGCGAGCGCGTCGACGTCGATGTTGAGCATCCGCTCCGGCACCGAGCCGTCGCCGCTCTCGCCGAACGAGTCGGGGTCGAACCCGCGCAGGTCGGTGAAGCGCCACGCCTCCTCGCTGCGCGCAGGCAGCGGCAGCTCCGCGTAGCGGGTCCTCAGTTCCTCACGAGAAAGGCCCCGGAGGGCCTCTGATGCCGCACCTTCCATGACTGACATTCAGGTCAAACTGTAGCCGTTCGATGACCGTCGTCGTTCCTTACGACCCCGAATGGCCGCGCCGCTTCGAAGAGGAGCGCCTCGCGCTGGAACCCGTGCTCACGCCGTGGCTCGAGGGCGGCATCCACCACATCGGATCGACCTCTATCCCCGGGATCGCCGCGAAGCCGATGATCGACATGATGGCCGGCGTGCGCGATCTCGAGGAGGCGCGGGCCGCATTCGAACCCCTCTTCGCGCTTGGCTACGAGGAGACGCCGCACCGGCCGCGCGCGCACCACTTCTCCAAGCCCGCGGGCGAAACCCACACCCATCACCTCCACCTGACCGAGCGCGGCACCGACCTCTGGGTCGAGCGACTCGCCTTTCGCGACGCGCTCCGCAGCGACCCTGAGCTCGTGGCGGAGTACCAGGCGCTGAAGCTGCAGATGATCGACGAGGAGAAGCGCGGCGGCCCCGAGTACTCGGCGGTCGCGAAGCGGCCCTTCGTCGCGCGCGTGCTCGCGCAGGCGGGGATCGAGATCCCGGCCGTCAGCCCGCGATGAGATAGTCCTCACTCCGAATCCCGAGCTGGAGGTCCTATGTACAAGACGTTGCTCTTCCTGCACATCCTGGGCGTGTTCCTGATCGTCGGCGGCGCCGGCGTCGCGACGGCACTCGGCATCAAGATGTCGAAGAGCCGCCGCGCACAGACGATCGCCGACATGGCCAGCCTCTCGATCGCCGCCGAGCGGTACGTGATCACGCCGGGCGCGATCCTCGCGCTGGTCGCCGGGACGTTCCTCGTCCACCGGTCCGGCCACCAGTTCAACGAGTTCTGGATCATCGCCGCCTACGTCCTCTGGATCACGGCGATCACGATCGGCTGGGCGATCCTCGGCCGCCATAGCGCGCGCCTGCACCGCCGCGCCACGGAGCTCCTGGCGAGCGGCGTCCAGGAGGACGACGAGCTTCAGAAGGAGGCGGCTGCTCCCGTCGGGCCGGTTTTCGGAGCCGTGCAGAACGTGATCCTGCTCGCGTTCATCTATCTCATGGTCGTCAAGCCGGGCGCGAAGTTCTAGGATCGCGCCATGGCTCTACGCAAGAACGCGAAGATCGAGCTGATCAAGAGCGTCCCGCTCTTCTCGTCCTGCTCGAAGAAGGAGCTCGAGGCGATCGCGGCGCAGGCCGACGAGCTGGGCGTCCCGGCGGGCAAGACCCTTACGAAGGAGGGCGCGCGGGGCCGCGAGTTCATGGTCATCGTCGACGGCTCGGCCGAGGTGCGCAAGAAAGGGCGCAGGCTCAACCTCCTCGGCTCCGGCGACTTCCTCGGTGAGATCGCGCTGATCTCCGGCGGGCCGCGGACGGCGACCGTCACGACGACCTCCGATACCAACCTGCTCGTTTTGACCGATCGCGCCTTCGAGCAACTGACGAAGAAGATGCCGTCGATCAACGCGAGCGTGCTGAAGGCTCTGTCGGAGCGGCTCCAGTCTGACTCGCTCTAATCCGCGTACCGGCGGTGCAGGATCAGCGAGTTGCCGTCGGGATCGGTGAAGAAGGCCATGTTGCAAACGCCGGAGTCGCGCTCGCCGACGAACTGAACGCCCTTCGCCTCGAGCTCGGCCCGCGCGGCGGCGACGTCCTCCACGCGTAGCGCGATGCCGTGCGCGGCGCTCGTGGGGAACGCGACGCCCTGGTCTTCGGGCTTCCACAGCGCGAGCGTGACGTTGCCCGCCTCGAACTCGGTCGGCTCGCGCGGGTTCTGCGGCAGCTCGAGCACGTCTCGGTAGAACGTGACCGCGCGGTCGATGTCCCTCGTAGGGACGTCCACAAAGTCGACTCGCTCGACCTTCATCGCCGCGGACGATGATGAACGATCCGGCGATTCATGTCATGGCCCCGGCGGCCCAGTCCGACTCTCCGGAAAGGACACCGCGGTTATCGCCAAGAACGCGGCATGATTTGCAGGGCATTTGCACCGTGCGGACATGCCCCGGGGCCTGGCACCGCCCTGAGCGCCAGGACGTGGCCGCCAGGGCTCTGTCGGAGCGGCTCCAGTCTTACGCGCTCTAATCCGCGTACCGGCGGTGCCGCGCGGCCGCCACCCTCATTCAGGCAGAGGTGCGTACCGGCGGTGCAGCATCAGCAGGTTCCCGTCGGGATCCTTGAAGATCGCCATCTTGCAGACGCTCGAGTCGATCGTCTCGCTGACGAACTCGATG
>JAWVDL010000344.1:0-3700 GCA_033857355.1 Gaiellaceae bacterium
AGGTGGCCCTCGCCGATCAGGCAGAGGACGACGAGCTCGAGCGTGTCGCGCGGCGCGTGCAGGACGCGGGCGAGGTTGTCGACGATCGCGGCGACCGAGTCCGCAGCCGTGGTCTCGACGTGGGTGCGGGCCGTCTCATCCACGCAGGATCCGTTCGACCTCGTCGAGGATCGCCGCGGCGATCTCGCTCTTCGGCGCCTTGGCGACCGTGCGCTCCGCCGCGGCGGTGACGAGCACGACCTCGTTCTCGGGGGTGTCGAAGCCCACGTCGTCACGTGATACGTCGTTGAAGACGATCAGGTTCGCCTGCTTCCGCACGAGCTTGGCGCGGGCGCGCTCCAGTCCGGTCTCACCGGCGTCGGCGGCGAAGCCGACGAGCACCTGTCCGTCACGCCGCTCCATGCCGAGCGTCTCGAGAATGTCGGTCGTCGGCTCGAGCTCCACCGTCCATGTAGACGTGTCCTTCGGCCGCTTGTCGGTGCGGGCGGCGGCGGGCCGGTAGTCGGCAGGTGCCGCGGCCATGACGACGACGTCCGCTTCGGCGCGTGCCAAAGCCTCGCGGGCCATCTCTTCCGCGGTCGGCGTCAGGACGACGTCGACGCCGTCGGGCGCGTCGACCGCGAGGTTGGCGGCAAGGAGGGTCACCCTCGCGCCACGCCGGCGGGCCTCAGCCGCGAGCGCGACGCCCATGCGCCCGGACGAGCGGTTGCCGACGTAGCGCACGGAGTCGATCGGCTCGCGCGTGCCGCCCGCCGAGACGAGTACGGTCTTGCCGCGCAGCGGCCCGGGCGGGATCAGCAGCTCGCGAACGACGACGAGGATCTCGTCGGGCTCGGCCATCCGGCCCACTCCCCACTCTCCCTCGGCGAGCTCGCCCTCGTCGGGCCCCACGAAGTGGATCCCGCGCGCCCGCAGCGCGTCGGCGTTCGCCCGCGTCGCGGCGTGGGCCCACATGCGCGGGTTCATCGCCGGCGCAACGACGGTCGGCCCGCGATGGGCGAGCGCCGCCTCCGTGAGGACGTTGTCGGCGATCCCGTGCGCGAGCTTGGCCAGCGTGTTCGCGGTGCACGGGGCGACGACGAGCAGGTCCGCCCGGGTCAGGTGCGGGTACAGGTCCTCGGCGGGCGGCCTGCGCGCCAGGGCGTAGAAGGTCTCGGCGCGCACGAAGCGCTCGGCGCCGGGCGTGACGAGCGGGATCACCTCGTGCCCGTCCTTGACGAGCAGGCGCGTCAGCTCGCACGCCTTGTAGGCAGCAATTCCGCCGGTTACGCCGAGCAAAATGCGCGCCATGCGGCACATTGTGCCGACAGCGACCCAGCGAGTGTGGCCGCGCTACTTCTTGTATGCGTACTTGATCTTGCCCTGGGCTACTTCCTCCAGGGACATGGTCAAGTAGTTCTTCGAACGCGACTCGACGAGCGGCGGCGGGGCGTCGTCGAAGCCGATGCCCTCACCGAGCTGGTGGTGGTAGTTGTTGATCTGCCGAGCGCGCTTGGCGGCAACGATGACCAGCGCGTAGCGCGAGTCGACGTGGTCGAGCAGCTCGTCGATGCGAGGATGAATCACGCTTGCATGCTACCTGCGGTCGCCAATTCCCGGTCGACGATCGCCAAAAGCTCCCCCACGGCGCGGCTGAGGTCGCGATTCTCGACCACGTAGTTGAACTCGCCGGCGCGCGTCTTCTGCTCCCGCGCCAGCTCCAGGCGCTCGCCGATCTCGCCGGTGCTCTCGGTCGCGCGCTCGCGCAGCCGCCGCTCCAGCTCGTCCAGCGGGGCGTCGACGAAGACGGTCACGGCGCCGGGCACCGTGTCGCGCACGTTCAGCGCTCCTTCGATCTCCAGGTCGAGCAGCGGAACGCGTCCCGCGGCGGAGATCCGGTCGATCTCGGAGCGGAGAGTCCCGTACTTGTGGCCGACGTAAGGGACCCACTCGAGGAAGTCGCCCGCCTCGACGCGGCGGTCGAACTCCTCACGCCCGAGGAACCAGTACTCACGGCCGTCTTGCTCGCTCGGCCGGCGCTCGCGTGTCGTCGCGGACACGGCCAGCTCCAGGTCGTGGCGCCGGTCGAGCAGCGCCTTCTCCAATGTTCCTTTGCCGGCTCCCGAAGGGCCGGTGACGACGAATACCGGCAGCCGCTTACCGGTTGAAGAGTCCAACCAGCTCCGCGCGCTGGCGCTCGGAGAGCCCGCCGACCGTCTTCGACTGGCTGATCCGGCACTGGTTGAGGAACCTCGCTGCCTTTACCCGGCCGAACTTGGGGACGGCCATCAGCATGTCGAAGACCTTCGCGGTCTCGACGTACTCCGGCGGCGCGTTCAAGATCTGCTCGATCTGGATGCTCCCGTCCTTCAGATCTTTCTTCAGCCGCGCCCGCCTGACCCGGATGTCGTTGGCGCGCTTCAACGCTTCCATGCGCTGGTCGAGGGACCGGAGGGGCGCTTGCGCCTGGGTCTTCGTGGACACCATGGCGCGGCAGTCTAACAGGTGAGCACTGCCGGTCAACCAACAAGAAAAACCAGGTTTTGCAGCGTGTTTTCTACGCCGACACCGGATGCGTCGCCTCGGCGACCTCCGGTGCGTCCATGCCCGCGGCGTGCGCCGCGCCCGTTGCGTTGCCAGGCGAGGCGAAACCGTGTTGCGACGTTTCCTGGACGAGCTCGGCGCGGATCCTCGCCACCGCGCCGGGGTCTGCGAAGAGCACGGTGCCGAGCGCGACTCGGTTCGCACCGGCCGCCAGCAGCTCCAGCGCGTGTCGTCCCGTCTCCACTCCTCCCATGCCCACGATGGGCATGCGGGACGCCGCGTAGGCCGCATAGACGGCGGCCAGCGCGATCGGCCGGAGGGCCGGGCCGGACAGCCCGCCGGCCCCGCGCGCGAGAATCGGCTGCAGCGTGCGCTCGTCGAGCGCGAGGCCGCGGATGGTGTTCACGAGCGAGAGGCCGTCGGCGCCCGCAGCTCGCGCGGCGACCGCAACGGCAGCGACGTCGGGAACCGCGGGAGAGAGCTTTGCGTAGAGCGGCTTCGAGGTCTCGGCGCGCGCGGCCTCGACGATCTCGGCAGTCGGCTCCTCGAACGCATCGACGTTCGGACAGGACAGGTTCAACTCGATCGCCGACACCTCGGGCTGCGCGTCGAGCCGCGAGACGCACTGCGCGTAGTCGTCCACCGAGAAGCCCCCGACGGACACCCAGAGCGGGACTCCGAGCTCCGCCAGACGAGGCAGGTACTCGTCGACGAAGCGGTCGATGCCCGGGTTGGCGAGGCCGATCGAATTGAGCATCCCGAGGTCGGTCTCGGCAATGCGCACCGGCTCGTTGCCACCGCGCGGCAGCGGCGTGACCGTCTTCGTCACGTAGGCGTCGAGCGAGCGCGCGACGTCGGGCGCTGTCAGCGCGTCGAGGCAGCCGCTGGCGTTAAGCAGCACGGGCGGCCTCGAGCACCGGGCCGTCGACGCAAAGGCGCCGAAGCTCGCCGTCGATCTCCACCACGCAGCCGTAGCAGGCCCCGTAGCCGCACGCCATCGGAGCCTCCCAGGCGAGCTGGGCGGCAGGCTCGAGGCGCCGGACCGCGGCCAGCATCGGCTCGGGGCCGCAGGCCAGCACGTCGTGACCGGGCGGGATGACGTCGGTGACGTAGGTCGGGTCGAGGACGACCTCCGCGTTCGGGACGAGCTCCGCGGCCTGGGCGTGGAACGCGCTGC
>JAWVDL010000345.1:0-3658 GCA_033857355.1 Gaiellaceae bacterium
TCGACGGGCTGCTTCCCGCCGTGGCGCTCAACCTCCTGCTCACCGCGCCGGTCTACGCGGTCGCCCGCCGCGTGCTGAGGCCGGTCAGCTGGGCGGACAGGACGTCCGAGGTGCGCCTCCTTGGCTAGTTGCGGCTCGTCCGCCCACGTTCGTCGGCCCCTCGCCCGCGATGAGACGGCGCCATTCGGCGTCCTCAGTCGCCCGCATATCACGCGATATGCGCGCTCCCTGCGTCCTTGCCTGGCTTGCTCCTCGCGACCGAGGAGCTCGGCAACGTGAACGGACGAGCCGCGCGAGGAAACGGGAGCCGGAGCAAGTCGCGGCGCTTCCTGCCACCCGATCCGCGGACGGAGAGCCCGTACCGGGTCACGACCCAGATCGCGCTGCGGCTCGGCGTGCTCGGCGCGGTCGCGATCGGCGCGTTCGCCGTGCTTTTCCTGCGCCTCTGGGCGCTCCAGGTGCTCTCCGGAGACCAGTACCTGCGGACCGCGCAGAACAACCAGCTGCGCACGCTTCGCGTCGCCGCGCCACGCGGGCAGATCCTCGATCGCTACGGACGGCGGCTCGTGACGAACAAGGCCGGCACCGGGCTTCAGCTCTGGCCCGCCGACCTGCCCAAGGATCGCCCCGCACGCCTGAAGGAGCTGCGGGCCGTGGCCCGCCTGACGCATGTCCCGATCGGCCAGATAGCCGCCCAGATCCGCCGCCGCAAGGGCGATCCGCTGACGCCGGTCGTCGTGCGGTACTCCATTCAGGAGGACCTCGTCGCCTACATGAAGGAGCACGCGTCGGAGTTTCCCGGCGTGAATCCGGTGGACACGTACCTGCGCCAGTACCCCTACAACATGACCGCCGCCCAGATCCTCGGCTACGTCACCGAGGTCTCGCCCGCGCAGGTGAAGCGCTATCGGAAGGAAGGCCTGCGCGCCGGAGACAAGATCGGCCAGAGCGGCCTCGAGGCGCGCTATGACTCCTACCTGCGCGGTCGCCCCGGCCTGACCCGCCTACGGGTCGACTCGCTCGGGCGCCCGCAGTCGAGCTTCTTCCCAAGCTCGAACCCGCAAGCCGGCCACGCGATTCGGCTGACGCTCGACGTGAAGCTTCAGCAGGCGGCCGAGAGTGCATTGAGGTACGGGATCCAGCTCGCGAAGAACGACAATCAATGGGCCGCGGACGGCGGCGCGATCGTCGCCATGGATCCCCAGAACGGCGCAATCCTCGCGATGGCGTCCAACCCGACCTACAACCCCTCGGTCTTCGTCGGGCGCATCAAGACCGCGAAGCTCGCGGCTGCCGGCTTGACGAAGGCGACGGCGCAGCAGTTGAACTACCCGGCGATCAACCGGGCCGTCGACGCCAGCTATCCGCCCGGCTCCACCTTCAAGCCGCTGACCGCGATCGCCGGGATGCAGGAGCATTTGATCCAGCCCTACGGCGTGCTGCAGTGCACCGGCAGCTACACCGTGCACGGCGACAACGGCGTCCTCTACACCTTCAACAACTGGGATCCGGGCGTGAACGAGCCGATGACGCTGCCCACGGCCCTCGCGCGTTCCTGCGACACCTACTTCTACCAAGTCGGCTACGGCTTCTACAAGCTGCCGGGAAGCGCGGGACACCCGTTGCAGGCCTGGGCCAGCCGCTTCGGCTTCGGCTCCCACACTGGCATCGACCTCGCGGGCGACTCGCAGGGGTTGCTGCCGACGCCCGAGTGGCTCCAAACGCGATTTACGAAGAAGAGCGATCCCTGCTGCTGGCAGGTCGACCGCATCTGGAAGCCGGGCGATTCGATCCAGCTCGCGATCGGCCAGAAGGACATGCTCGCGACGCCGCTGCAGATGACCCGTTTCTACGCGGCGATCGCAAACGGCGGCAAGCTCGTGACGCCGCACCTCGTCCAGCAGGTGGAGCAGCCGGGGACGAACGGCTCGACGTCCGTTCCGCTCCGCACCTTCACGCCGCCGGCCCCGCAGTCGACGAACGTGGACAAGACGGCGCTGCAGATCGTCCAGGACGGGCTCTTGCAGGCGACGCACTCCTCGCTCGGCACGAGCTACGGGGTCTTCGGCGCGTTCCCGGTCGCGATCGCCGGCAAGACCGGTACGGCCGAGAAGAACGTCGATCTCGGCGACGGGGTCGTTCGCAACCTCAGCCAGTCATGGTGGTGCGGCTACGGGCCGTTCGACAACCCGACCATCGTCGTCTGCGCGGTGATCGAGAACGGCGGCCACGGCGGGACGGCCGCGGCTCCGGCGGCGCTGAAGGTCTTCGAGGCGTTCTTCCGCAAGAACGCGGCCTCGCTCGGCCAGGTCAAGACCGACTGATGGCCATCGACTACGCAGGCTCCCGTCGCGCCGGCGTTCGCCGTCGCCGCTCCGAGCTCGCCGAGGCGACCTCCTTCGTGCGCCGCCTCGACCTGGTGCTCCTCGCGGCCGTCGGTGCGCTCGTCGCCTACGGGCTCTGGGCGATCGCCGGAATCACGCAGAACGACGTCACGGGAAACAGCAACCTGTTCGTCGTCCGTCAGGGCGTCTACGCCGCGGTCGGAGCAGTCGGGCTCGTCGGCGCCTCGCTGATCGACCCGGACGTCTACCGCCGCTACCACCGGCCGATCTACCTCGGGACGACCGGTCTGATGCTCTTCGTCTTCCTCGCCGCTCCGCTCACGCGCGGCTCCCGGCGCTGGATCGACCTCGGGTTCTTCCGCTTCCAGCCCTCCGAGTTCGGGAAGCTTCTGTTCGTCCTCGCGCTGGCGGGCTTCCTCGCGCAGAACGGGCGCAGGCTCGGCGAGGCGCGGACGACCCTGGCGACGATCGGGCTCGCCGCGGTGCCGATCATGCTCGTCTTCATCCAGCCCGACTTCGGGACGGCCCTCGTCTACGCGGCCGCGCTCGCCGCCGTGCTGTTCGTCGCGGGGACGCGCTGGACACACCTCGCCGTGCTCGGGGCGATCGCGCTGCTCGGCTCGCTCACCATCCTGTGGTTCCTGCCCTCGGCGGGCGTCCACCTGCTCAAGCCCTACCAGCAGGAACGACTTGTCGGCTTCACCAATCCCAGCAGCGACCCGAGCGGCGCGACCTACAACGCCAACCAGTCGAGGATCGCAGTCGGCGCGGGCGGCGTGCGCGGGCGTGGTGTGCAGGGCGCGACGCAGACGCGGCTCGACTACCTGCCCGAGCACGCGACCGACTTCGTCTTCGCCTCCTTCGCCGAGCAGCGCGGCTTCGTCGGCGCCTCGGTCCTCCTGCTCCTCTATCTGCTGGTCGTCTGGCGCGGCCTGCGCATCGTGGCGCTCGCGCGCGATCCGTTCATGGCGATCGCCGCGGGCGGAATCGTGATCGCGTTCCTCTTCCAGGTCTTCGTGAACGTCGGCATGACGATGGGGATCGCTCCGATCACGGGCATCCCTCTGCCGTTCGTCTCGGTCGGCGGCTCGTCGATGATCGCGAACCTGACCGCGGTCGGCGTGCTGCTCGCGATTCACGCGCGTGCGCGGACACAGCGCTGACCCGCTCAAGTAACAGTCTGTTACTAAGTCAGGCTGCTGCGGCGGGGCGGAGCTTTTCCTTGCGCGTGCGGATCGCCCGCAGGCGCTGCGTCAGCCGGGCCCACGCCCAGGGCTCGATCTCCTTGTAGCGGATCTCCGTCTGCTCGCGGA
>JAWVDL010000346.1:0-5999 GCA_033857355.1 Gaiellaceae bacterium
GGACGAACGCGCGTGGGCGCCTCGCGACTCTCGCCGACGTAACGGAGCTCACCGAATCTAGTCTAGGCAGCGTGCCCATGTTCAGAGGGAAAGCGGAGCAGAAGCTGCTCGAGCGCGGGCTCGATCCGTCGCGCCTGCCCCCGGGCCAGTACCTGACGGAGAAATGGCCGGTACTGCATGCCGGCGACGTCCCGCAGACCGATCTCGCCACCTGGGACTTCACGGTCTTCGGCGAGGTCGAGGAGCCGCTCCGGCTGGGCTGGGACGAGTTCACCGCGCTGCCTCGGACGGAGACCACCCAGGACATCCATTGCGTCACCCGCTGGAGCCGCTTCGACGCGCAGTTCGCAGGCGTGCACTGGCGCGAGCTCGCGAAGCTGGTGCGCCCGAAGCCAAGCGCCCGGTTCGTCGTCGCACACGCGGAGCAGGGCTTCACGTCGAACGTCCCGCTCGAGTACCTCGAAGACGAGAACGCGCTCCTTGCAACCCACGCGGACGGCGAGCCGCTGACCCCCGAGCACGGCTGGCCGCTCCGCCTCGTGATCCCGAGGAAGTACTTCTGGAAGAGCGCAAAGTGGCTGCGCGGGATCGAGCTGCTGGCCACCGATCAGCCCGGCTTCTGGGAGCGTTACGGGTACCACAACGAAGCCGACTACTGGAAAGAGGAGCGCTACTCGTTCTGAGCACGACGGCCGAGGCCGCGTAGGGCGGCCCCGGCGTCGGTGGGGAGAGCTAGCGGTGGCCTGAGCCGTCGTCGCCGCCGTGACCGCCGTGGTCGTCTCCGGCGGGATCGTCGGCCCCTTCGCCGCCGCGGTCGTCACCGGCGGGATCGTCGGAACCGCTCACCGGGGTCACGGCCTGCCCGCCACGGTCGTCGCCCGGGGGATCGTCGGTCCCGCGCGCAGTCGTGGTCGTCGTCACGGTCGCAGTCGTCGCGGTCCGCGCGATCTTGGCAACCGCATCGTCAGCTCCGCGGCTACGGCGCACCGACACGAATCCCGCGCGGGTGTGGTGGACGTGGCGAACGTGGTTCGGCGGATCGTCGGAGCCGTTCTTCGCAAGTCCGATCGCAGGCACTGAGACGGCGAGTGCGGCAACCGAGGCGAAGACAACCGCGGTCCTCTTCGTTCTGATGCTCATGGGTGATCCTTCCATTGGTGTGAGCTCACCATCGCCAAGCCGCGGTCCAGGCCACAAGGAGACATTGGTCCTAGGACCCGGGGGAAACCATGTTTCCCCCGTGAGCCCCCTTCTTTGATGCTCCACAAATAGAACGGACGCCGGCCAAGCCGGCATCCTCCAAGACACCCAGAAAGCAAAACGGCCCCGGTAGGGGCCGCTTTGCTAGGGGTGGGGAGAGGGGTGGATCGCCCTGAATATCGGCAAGGATCGAAGCCGCCTTTAGCCCTTTAGGAGGATGCCGGCTCAGCCGGCGTCCGTTCAATCCCGGGACCAAAAAGAAGGGCCGGCGAATGCCGGCCCTTCCCTCCAACGAAAGTTGAGCGCGCGCGAAGCGCGCGCGACTTTCGTTGGCTACATCATCCCGCCCATGTCGCCCATGCCGCCACCGGGCATGCCCATGCCGGCACCCTGCTTCTCGGGGGCGTCGGCGACGATCGCCTCGGTCGTGAGGATGTTCTTCGCGATCGAAGCAGCGTTCTGCAGGGCAGACCGCGTCACCATCGTCGGATCGGTGATTCCCGACTTCACGAGGTCCTCGGTCTCACCGGTGTCGACGTTCAGGCCCCAGCCCTTCTGGGCCGAGCGGACCTTGTCGACGATGACGGAGCCCTCGAGGCCCGCGTTCTCGGCGAGCTGGCGAATCGGCTCCTGGAGCGCACGCGTGATGATCAACGCGCCCGTCCGCTCGTCGCCCTCGAGGTCGTCGGACTTGATCGCGTCCGAAGCGTTCAGGAGTGCGACACCTCCGCCGGGAACAACGCCCTCCTCGAGCGCGGCGCGAGCCGCCTGGAGTGCGTCCTCGACGCGGTGCTTCTTCTCCTTCATCTCCGTCTCGGTCGCAGCGCCGACCTTGACCACCGCGACGCCGCCGGCCAGCTTGGCCAGCCGCTCGTTCAGCTTCTCGCGGTCGAAGTCCGAGTCGGTGTTCTCGATCTCGGCGCGGATCTGCTTGATCCGGGACTTGATCGCCTCGCTGTCGCCGGCCCCGTCCACGATCGTGGTCGAGTCCTTGTCGACGACGACGCGGCGGGCATGGCCGAGCTGCTCGATCTTCGTGTTCTCGAGCTTCAGGCCCATCTCCTCGGTGATGACCTCGGCGCCGGTGAGGATCGCGATGTCCTCGAGCATGCGCTTGCGACGGTCACCGAAGCCCGGCGCCTTGACGGCGACGGCGGTGAACGTCCCGCGCAGCTTGTTGACGACGATCGTCGCGAGCGACTCGCCCTCGACGTCCTCGGCGACGATCAGCAGCGGACGACCCTGCTGGATGACCGCCTCGAGCACCGGAAGCAGGTCCTTGACGGCCCCGATCTTCTGGTTCGCGACCAGGATGTACGGGTCGTCGAGCACGGCCTCCATGCGCTCTGCGTCGGTGATCATGTAGGGCGAGAGATAGCCCTTGTCGAACTGCATGCCTTCGGTGAACTCGAGCTCGAGGCCGAAGGTCTGGCCCTCCTCGACGTTCACGACGCCGTCCTTGCCGACCTTCTCGATCGCGTCGGAGAGGACGTCGCCGATCTCGCGGTCACGGGAGGAGACGGTCGCCACGCGGGCGATGTCCTCCTTGCCGGAGATCTCCGTGGACTGCTTCTTCAGGTTCTCGACGACCTGCTCGACGGCCTGCTCGATGCCGCGCTTGAGCCCCATGGGGTTCGCGCCGGCAGCGACGTTCTTCAGGCCCTCGCGAACGATCGCCTGGGCCAGCACGGTCGCGGTGGTGGTGCCGTCGCCGGCGACGTCGTTCGTCGCAGTGGCGACCTCGCGCACGAGCTGCGCACCCTGATTCTCGAATGCGTCCTCGACCTCGATCTCACGCGCGATCGTGACGCCGTCGTTGGTGATCGTCGGAGCGCCGAACTTCTTGTCCAGCACCACGTACCGACCCTTCGGGCCAAGTGTGACCTTGACCGCGTCGGCGAGGGTGTTCACGCCGCGCTCGAGAGCCCGCCGTGCATCCTCGTTGAACTTCAGCTCCTTGTGAGCCATTGGCTTAGTACCTCCGTTGCTTCGTTAGGACTTGCTGCCCGCGAGCTCGCGGTCGCCGACCACCTTGGCCAGGACGTCGCTCTCGCGCAGGATCAGGACGTCGTCGGTACCGACCTTGATCTCGGTGCCGCCGTACTTGGAGAAGATGATCTCGTCACCCTCCTCGACGTCCATCTTGATGTACTCGCCGTCCTCGTCGCGGGCGCCGGGGCCCACGGACAGGACGCGGCCGCGCTGCGGCTTCTCTTTCGCCGTATCCGGCAGGACGATCCCGCTGATCGTGGTCTCCTCTTCGTCGAGGACCTCCACGATGAGACGGTCGCCAAGCGGCTGTAGATTCATTCTTCGTGCCTCCTTGGGCCGACTTTGTGACACTCGTTGGCACTCTCGGTCTCTGAGTGCCAGGACAGTGTAACGCACCCTGCCTCCGCTCGCCAAGCCGTATGCACGGGTGTGGTAGAACGGCCGGATGAAGCGCGAGTTCTCCGCAGGGGGCGTGCTCGTGCGGCGCTTGCGTGGCCGCTGGATGATGGCCGCGATCCGGCCAGCGGGCAAGAAAGAGGGCGTCTGGGCGCTCCCGAAGGGCCTGATCGACCCGGGCGAGAAGCCCGAGCAGACGGCCCTCCGTGAAGTAGCGGAGGAAACCGGCGCGCACGGGCGCTCGGCCGGGAAGCTCGGCGACGTGAAGTACGTCTACACGTGGGCCGGCGAGCGGATCTTCAAGGTCGTCAGCTTCTACCTGGTCCGCTACAGCGGCGGGCGGCTTGGAGACGTGCCTCCCGAGCACCGCCACGAGGTCGCCGAGGTGCGCTGGCTTCCGCTTCAGGATGCACCCCGGCTGCTGGCCTACGGAGGGGAGCGCCAGATGGCAAGCAAAGCCCTGGAAAGGCTCGAAGGCGAGACCGTATGATCCGCACTTCCGTGTACGCGCTGAACTTCTACAACCCGATCGTGGCCGACCAGCTGCGCTCCCATCGCAAGACCGCGACGATTCGCCTGGGAGACAAGACCGCGAAGTACAAGAAGGGCATGATCGTGGCCGTGCTCGTCGGCGCGCGCTACGGCCCGCGCGAGAAGATCTTCGAAGCCGTGATCGACAAGGTGGAGGTCAAGGCGCTCGATGACCTCTCGCCCCGCGAGATCGAGCACGACAACCCGGAGATCCGCCGCCCCGAGGAGATGGCGGACTTCCTGAGCCAGCTCTACAACCGGGACGTGTCACCGAACCACGCGGTGACCGTGATCCGGTTCTCGCAGATCAGGAACTCGACGGCGGCCCCAGGCCCGGCTCAGAGCTAGGACTAGTAACAGTCTGTTACTTGGACTTGCGGATCCGCGTCCCGAAGAGCTCGGGCTCGCGGAGTGCCTCGCCGCATTCCTCGCACTCGATCGCGAACGCCGAGCTGAACGGCGCGTTGCATGCGCGACATCGCCGCAGGAGCTCGCCGCCGCACTCGGGACACGTCTCGGGAACCTCGGCCTCGAACTCGTCGAACCAGCGCCGCGCCGCGCCGCAGCGCAGGCAGACGGCAGCCCAGTCGCCGAGCGTCTTTCGCCGCTCCTCGCGAAGCCAGTCCGCGGCCCTGCCCATGAAACGAAGTTACCGGTTCTGGAGCGTGTCGAGTCCGACCGCGAGCGCTACTGCGAGCCTGCGGTCGACTCGGCGCTCGTGGTCGTCCGAGAGGTCGAGCAGGTACTTGTCCCGGATCTGGAACTTCCGGTCCATGCCGCCGATCCGCTTCCCGTCCGGATCGTTGAGCTCGAAGTTGTACGGGATCGGGATGTATCCGCCGACGTACGGGACGTAGTCGATCAGGCGCCGGGAGATCGCGAGGAAGAGGCTGCGCTCCTGCCCGGTGGCGAGCAAATTCTCCTGCTCGTCGAGGATCCGCCACGTCGAGCGGAACAGCGAACGGCCGAACACCTTCTGCAGGATGCCGATCCTCTGGCCGTCGGCAGTCGTGACGTCGTAGTTACCGCCGATCTCGAGCATGCGCCGAGCCTTGATGCGGAAGAGCTCCGTCGTCTCCTCCTCGTCGGCGAAGAAGCGGATGTCCTCCTTGATCGCCATGCGCTTCTGGCGCACGTAGGCGATCGGGCCGCCCGCGGGAGTCTCGCCGGCCGCGAGCGGGGTCACCTGGTAGAGGTTGACGATCGGCCGGAACAGCTGCTCGACGAAGAAGCGGTCGAAGGCGAAGGGGTCGGCGCTCATCGCGGACCACCGTACCCCCAGCGGATACAGTTCAAGCGTTCCCAGGCCCGACGACGGGGGTTACGCGCATGGCGGTGAGAGAGGCTGAGCCGGTCGGCTCGCTCAGTGAGGTGAAGGAGGCGGGACTCGATCGCGAGGACCTGCTGCAGATCTATCGCAACCTCCTGATCACGCGCGGGGTCGAGGAGCGCGGGCACATCCTCTATCGCCAGGGCAAGATCCCCGGCTCGTTCTACACCGGGCGCGGCAACGAGGGCGCCGCCGTGGGCGTCGCAACCGCGATGGGACCGGACGACGTCGGCACGCCGCTCCACCGCGACATGGGCGTCCACATCACGCGCGGCGTCGAGCCGTGGCGGGTGTTCGCCCAGTACATGGGCCGCGCGGACGGACCGACGAAGGGCAAGGACGGAAACGTCCACATGGCCGACTCGAACCTGGGCCTGATCGCGATGGTCAGCCATCTCCCGGCGATGCTTCCCGTCGCGGTCGGCTGCGCGCTCGCGTTCCGCATCCGCGAGGAGAAGCGCGTCGCCGTCGGCTGGTTCGGCGAAGGCGCCTCCGCGCGAGGCGACACGCACGAGTCGATGACCCTGGCCGGCACCCGCAGGCTTCCGGT
>JAWVDL010000347.1:0-6751 GCA_033857355.1 Gaiellaceae bacterium
GCCCGTCGCACCAGCCCGGCGAGCACCGCCACGAACGCCGGGTCGGCGTTCGGCATGTCGATCCTGGCGAAGGAGAGACCGAGCTCCTGCGCCTTCTCCGCGGCCTCGTTGTCCAGATCCCAGCGGATCTCCAGGTGGTCGGCGACGAACCCGACCGGGCAGACGAGCACCTCGCGCACGCCGGCGGCGTGCAGCTCTTCGAGGTGGTCGAGGATGTCGGGGCCGAGCCACGGCTCGCCGGTCTGCGACTCGCTCTGGAACGAGAACGACCAGTCTCCGAGTCCGGCTCGCTCGGCGACGAGGCGTGAGGTCTCGAGCAGCTGGTCCTTGTACGGGTCGCCCTCGTCGAGAATGCGCGCGGGGAGCGAGTGCGCCGTGAAGACGACGTGCGCCTCCGTGCCGCGGATCCGGTCGGCGAGCAGCTCGAGGAAGCCCGGCTCGTCGTGCCAGCTCTCGACGAAGACGAGCTCGGAGCGGCCGGCGAGCGCGGTCTCGAGCTGGTCGCGGTAGCCGGCGATCGAGAGGCGCGAGTAGTGCGGGGCGAGCACGAGCCCGACGACGACGTCCGCGGCAGCGGCGCGATCGGCGGCGTCGGCGATCCGCGGCGTCCAGTGCTTCATCCCGGTGAAGACGGGAAGTCCGAGCTCCGCCTCGAGCGCGGCGCGCGTGGCCTCGGTGATCTCGTTCAGCGGATTCGAGTCCTCGATCCCGAGGCGGCGGTAGCGATCGACGAGGTCCTCGAGATGCTCGGGCTTGACCGGGCGGCCGCCGCGGATGTCCGCGTAGTAGGCCGGCACGTCGGCGATGCGGTCCGGCGAGCCGTAGGCCATCAGCACGACCGCCTCGCTCATACCCGGGCCTCGACGGTCGCCTCGTGGACGAGCTCGACCAGCCGTCCGAGCGCGTCCGGATCCGTGCCCGGCAGCACGCCGTGGCCGAGGTTGAAGATGTGGCCCGGGCGGCCGTCCGCGCGGGCGAGCACGTCGCGGGCGCCCGCCTCCACGCGTTCCCACGGCCCGAGCAGGAGCGCCGGATCGAGGTTGCCCTGCACGCCGCGGTCGTCGCCGACGGTCTCCCAGCCTCGGTCGAGCGGAATCCGCCAGTCGAGACCGATCACGTCTCCACCCGCGGCGGCCATGTCCTCCAGCAACGTGGCCGTCCCCGTACCGAAGTGGATCGTGGGCACGTCGACGGAGGCGAGGATCCGCGCGGAGTACGGCGCGACGAACTCCGCGTAGTCGGGCGGCGACAGCGCTCCGACCCACGAGTCGAAGAGCTGGATCGCGTCTGCGCCAGCGCGCGCCTTCGCGGCCACGTAGCGCGAGAACTGGTCGGTCAGCTTCTCCATCAGCGCGTGCCAGACCTCGGGCGCGCCGTACATCATCGACTTGACCTTGAGGAAGTCCCGACTCGGCTTCCCTTCGATCAGGTAGCCGGCGACCGTGAACGGGCCTCCGCAGAAGCCGATCACGGCCTGGTCGTCGCGCAGCTCGGCGCGCACGAGCCGCACCGCCTCGAGGATCGTCGGCGTTGCCTCCTCGGGGTCGCGGACGACGAGGCGCTCCACGTCGCCGGCGCTCTCGACGGGACGCTCGACGACCGGGCCGATGCTCTCGACGAGCTCGACGTCGACCCCCATCCCGAGGACGGGATACATGATGTCCGTGAACATCACCGCTGCATCCACGTCGTGGCGGCGAACCGGCTGCAGCGTCACCTCGGCAGTCAGCTCCGGCTGGGCAACGATGTCGAAGAGCCCGTACGTCTTCCGAATCTCGCGGTACTCGGGCAGCGACCGGCCGGCCTGGCGCATGAACCAGACCGGTGTGCGCTCGACGGGCTCGCGCCGCGCGGCGCGGACGAGAAGTGGCTCGGTCATCGCGCTTCTACACTAGCTTCGGCCCATGGCGCAGACCGTCCCCGCAGGACCGCTGGCCGTTCGCTGGGGCGAGCGCCTCGACGTGCCGACGTTACGCGCGGGAGCGCTCTCGGTCGCGCGGGTCGAGCTCGAGAACGCGGGCACCGCTACGTGGGTGCCGGACGGGCCGCAGCGGGTGTGCGTCGGCTACCACTTCCTCGACGAGCTGGGAAACCCGATCGTGTGGGACGGCCTCTGGACGCGCCTGCCCGGAACGGTCGAGCCGGGACAACGCGCGGAGGCCGAGGTGAACGTCCGCGCGCCGCTGGGGCGGGGGCGCTACCGGCTCGCATTCGACCTCGTGGCCGACAACCGCTTCTGGTTCAGCGAAGTCGGCAATCCGCAGCCGGAGGTCGTGGCGGACGTGCAGCCGCGAATCTCCCGGCGTGCACTTGCGGTGCGGGACGCGGACGACGGGGTCCTGGCAGGCCTCGAGGAGCCGGTCGTCGCGGACGAGGCAGAGGCGGAGGCGATCGCGTTCCTGGCACCAGGCGTGCACCCTGCACCCGACTGGTCGCGGCGCGTGCTCGACGCGCATGCCGAGGGGTACGCGGCGGTGGGCGGATCGGTCGAGGCGGCCGGGGGCCTATTGCGGCGGGGCTCCGGCGAGCTCGAGCCGTGGTCGCCCGGCACGGGACGCATCCCCGGCTTCGCGCATCCGCTCCTGTGCCCCTCGGTGCTCGTCGAGGTCGAACCCGTGTGGGCGGAGCCGGTAGCCGGCCTCCCGGCGCTCCTTCCGCCCGAGCCCGAGCCGTGGCTCTACGACGGGCGAATCGCGCTGCGCCTCCGCTCGCGGCGTTAGATCTCGACGGCGATCTGGTCGTCCACGCGGTTGAAGAGCCAGGCGCCGAAGGCCAGCGAGACGACCGCGGAGACGACCAGATAGACCGCGTCGGCGAGGCGCGGCAGCCGTCCGAAGAAGAGGGGATCGCGGATCGCCGACACCGCCGGCGTCACGAAGTTCACCCAGTGCATCAGTCGCAGAAGGTCGCCGTGGCTGTGGAACATCGACGGGATCCAGAGAATCGGCGTGATGAAGAACCAGGGCAGGAGCAGCGCGCCGACGAGGTGCTCGATGTCGCGGAACAACACGTTCGCGGAAGCGAGCGCCAGCGCGATCCCGCCGGCGAGCCCGACGAGTGCGAGTGAGAGCGGAATGGCCAGCCACTCCGTCGCGCGCACGCGCGGGAGCAGCGCGAAGTTCAACACGAGCAGCACGACGAGCATCACGCCGAAGCTGACGAGGTTCGTCGCCACGACCGAGAGCGGGATCAGCTGCCGGGGGAAGCGCGTCTTCCGAATCAGGTTCGCGTTGTCGAGCATGCTGCGGCACGCGACGTGGATCGAGGTCGAGAAGAAGATCCAGACGGCGAGCCCGGAGAGCAGGAACAGCGCGGGGTGGTCGACGTTGATCGCCTTCCAGAGCAGCGAGAACACGAGCAGGTAGATCCCGAGCAGCACGAGAGGGTTCACGAGCGTCCACGCGATCCCGAGGACAGAGCCCTTGTACTTCGCCTGCAGATCCCGGCGCCAGAGGTTGCCGAAGAGCTCGCGGTAGCGCAGGAGGTCGAGGTACGTCGTCACGGGCGGGCTCTACTCTAGTTTCGGAGCCGGAAACCCCTGCCCGACCCAAACATGGCGCTAACAGGGCATCACTACCCTTCGCCGACGTGACAGCGCTCGCTGCGATCGCCGCGCTACCCGCCTGCGCGGCGGTCATCTACGCGCTGCTCAAGACGCCGCTGAGCCAGCGGACGCTCGCCGCTCCGCGGGGCGATCGGTGGCACGACCGCGCCACTCCCACGCTCGGCGGAGTCGGCATCTTCGCGGGCCTGCTCGCCGGACTCGGCGTTGCCGCGGCCACGGCCCAGGTGGATGTCGACAAGCGCCTGCTGGGCATCGTCGGCGGCTGCGCGATCCTGTTCCTCTTCGGCCTCGCCGACGACCTCTGGAACCTTCCGCCCGTCACGAAGCTCGCCGCGCAGATCGGCGCGAGCGCGGTCGTCCTGCTCACCGGACTGAAGGTCGAGATCGTCTCGAACAACTGGATCGCGGTCGCGATCGCGGTCGTCTGGCTGGTCGGGATGACGAACGCCTTCAACCTGCTCGACAACATGGACGGGCTGGCGGCCACCCTCGCGGCGATCGCCTGCACGTTCTTCGCGATCGACGCCGTGACCGTCCACCCGAGCCACGCCCAGCTCGCGATCTCCGCCTCGCTCGGCCTGGCCTGCCTCGGCTTCCTGCCCTTCAACCTCCGCCTGCGCGGGCCGGCGCTGATGTTCATGGGCGACTCGGGCTCGCAGGTGCTCGGGTTCGCGCTCGGCGTGCTCGGACTCGCCTCCAGCTACAAGGTCGCCGGAACCACGGTCGCGACCCTCGTCCTCCCGATCCTGATTCTCGCGGTGCCGATCCTCGACACGACGCTAGTGACGATCGTGCGGCTGCTCGAAGGGCGCCCCGTCTACCAGGGCGGGCGCGACCACAGCTCGCACCGGCTCGTCTACCACGGCCTCTCCGAACGCCGCGCAGTCATCCTGCTCGCCGTGATCGCCGCGGGGCTCGGCGCGACGAGCCTCGCCTACAACGTCCTCGGAGACGGCCGGATCACGCTCGTCGGCGTGCTGCTGACGTTCGCGATGCTCGTGCAGTTCGGCAGCTTCCTCTCGAACGCCGAGCAGGCCCCGGTGCGCCTGCCCGAGACGGGGAATCCGATCCTGCGGACGTTCGTCGTCCACCGGCGCCGCCTGATCGAGTCGCTGGTCGACTTCGCGCTCGTGACCGCCTCCTTCACGGCCGCGTACATGCTCCGACTCGGCGGGAGCGGCACCGACTCGCAGAAGACCTTCTTCCTCTTCGCGCTGCCCGTGCTGCTCGCCGCGCGCTACGCGGCGTTCATCCCGTTCGGTCTCTACCGGGGCGTCTGGCGCTACGCCGGCGCGCGCGACGCGACCGCGGTCGCCTCGGCGGTGATCGTCTCGGCGCTCGTCGCGGTCGGCTTCCTCTCGGCGACGCGACAGTGGAACGACTTCCCGCGCTCCATCTTCGTCATCGACGCGCTCCTCTGCACCGTGCTGATCGGCGCGTCGCGCTTCTGGGAGCGGGCGATCATGCGCGGGATCTCCTCGCTGACGCACACGGGGCGGCGGCGAACGCTGATCATCGGCGCCGGCCGCGGCGGACGGAGCCTCCTGCGGGAGTTGCGCGAGACGCCCGGCGAGCAGGTCGTCGGGTTCATCGACGACTCGTCGCAGCTTCGCCGCGCACGACTGCAAGGAGTGCCCGTGCTCGGGACTTCCGCGGACCTGCAGCGGGTCCTGGCCCGCGTCCAGCCGGACGCCGTGCTCGTGACGATCCCCGACGCGCCGCGGGAGATTCTCGACCGGATCGTGGCGGCCTGCGCCGACGCCGACGTCTACTGCCGGTTCGTGCGCCGCGAGCACCTCGATCCCCGCGTCATCCTGGGCGCCGCCGCCGAATGAGCGTCGCGTCGGCGCGGGGGCAGGCCCCCTCGCGCGTCTGGTCGTTCGCGCGCTCCGAGCGCCTGCTCGCCGCGGTCCCGCTGCTGACCCTGTTCTTCTGGCTGGCGCTGATCTACTCCTGGGAGTCGTGGGGTCACGTCACCCCCTGGCTCTTCACAGACGAGCTCGAGTCGGCGCAGCTCTCGCGCGCGATCGCCGAGACCGGACACGCTGCGCGGCGCGGGGTCCCTCACGGCTTCCAGTCGCTCTTCAACTACCTGATCGCGCCCGCCTGGTGGTTCTCGAACACGCACCAGGCCTACGCCGCGATCAAGTACATCAGCGCCTTCACGATGTCCGCCGTCGTCTTCCCGACCTACTGGCTCGGGCGGATGGTCGTGTCGAAGCGCTGGGCTCTGCTCGCGGCGGCGTGTGCGGCGGCGATCCCGGCGATGGTCTATTCGTCGTTCCTCGTCGAGGAGCCGCTCGCGTACCCGTACGCGGCGCTCTGCTTCTTCCTGATCGCGAAGGCACTGACCCGCCGGACGCTCTGGTGGATCGCCGCCGCGACCATCACCGCGGCGGTCGCCCCGATGGTGCGCGGCCAGCTGGCGGTGATCCCGGGCGTCCTCTTCCTTGCCGCGCTGTTCTGGTTCTGGAACTCCGAGCGGATGCTCGCGTGGCGCGCGGAGTGGTCCCTAGGCGACCGGATCGGCGCGTTCGTGCTGATCGTCGGCGGCGCGATCTTCCTCAACGCCTACATCTCCCACCACTCGAACGCCTGGTTCGTGGCGACCCTGCTCTACAAGGGCCGGATGATCGACTACGGGCTCTGGGCGGCAGGCGCGCTCACGATCGGCATGGGCGTGTTCCCCGTCATCGCCGGGTTGACGGCGCTCTTCCCGCCGCGCGGAATGGGGACGAGCGACGAGGAGCGCGCGTTCCGCTGCGTCGCGTTCGCGGGGATCGGTCTGATCGGCTTCTACACGGCGGTCAAGGCGGCCTACATCTCGACCGTGTTCTCCACGCTCACCGAGGAGCGCAACCTGATCTACATCGCGCCGCTGCTGGCGATCGGAATGGTGCTCGTGCTGCAGCGGGGCCGCGTCCGCCTCCTGCCGACCGTCGCGGCGGCAGGGCTCGCCCTGTACGTGATCGTGACCACTCCGTACCAGATGGACAGCCACTTCTACTTCGACGCGCCGGGGTTCGGGATCCTCGAGGGCGCGAACCAGAAGTTCCACTGGACGCCGGGCTACGCGCAGAACGTGCTCGTCGGGATGGTGGTCGTCTCGCTGGCGCTGCTCGCGCTGCCGCGGGCGATGCGCTGGCTGGGGCCACGGCCGCTCGGGATCGTCGCCGGATCGATCGG
>JAWVDL010000348.1:0-2902 GCA_033857355.1 Gaiellaceae bacterium
AGTTTGTGGCTCTGAGCCACTATCTCGTCTCTCGCGCGTAACACGTCACAGTCTCGGCACAGCCAACCGCATGGCTACGGGCTTTGGCTCGGGGTGCGAACGCCACAAAGAGAGTTTGTGGCTCAGAGCCACAAACTCGGGCTACGCTGCGCCAGTGCGAGCGATCCTGTGCGACGTGGGCCCGCGCGACGGCCTGCAGAACGAGCCGGACGTCCTCGCGCCCGAGGCTCGCGCCGAGCTCGTCCAGCGGCTCGCCGCGGCCGGGTTGCCGCGCATCGAGGCGGTCAGCTTCGTTCGCGAGGACACCGTGCCGCAGATGGCCGGCGCCGAGGACGTCGTAGCCGGCCTCGACCCGTGGCCGGGCGCCGAGCTGTCCGGGCTCGTCCTCAACGAGCGGGGCTACGACCGGCTGGCAGCGACGCGGCTCGACCGCGTCAACTGCACGCTCGCCGCGACCGAGACCTTCAACGAGCAGAACGGGAACGCCTCGCTCGCCGACGCGGCGGCGCGCGTCGAGCGCATTCTCGAAGCCGCCGACCGCCCGGCCACCGTGACGATCTCGGTGGCCTTCGGCTGCCCGTTCGAAGGTCCTGTCGAGCCGGCAGCGGTGGATGTCCTCGTCGAGCGGATGCGAGCGGCCGGAGCGGGGGAGATCGTCCTCGCCGACACGATCGGGGTCGCGACGCCGACGAAGGTGCGCGGCCTCGTCGAGCAGACCGCCGCCGACGGCTTTCACGGCCACAACACGCGCAACACCGGCTACGCGAACGCGCTCGCGGCGCTCGAAGGCGGCGCGCGCATCCTCGACGCGTCGATCGGCGGGCTCGGCGGTTGTCCGTTCGCGCCGAAGGCGACGGGGAACATCGCGACCGAGGATCTCGTCTACCTCCTGGACGGTGAGGGCATCGAGACCGGCGTGAATCTCGAAGCGCTGATCGGCGTCTCGGAGTGGCTCGAGGGAGTCCTCGGCCGGCGACTCGAAGGCCAGGTCTACCGGGCGGGCCCGTTCCCGGTCGCGGCGACGCCCGAGGCGACCAGCGCGTCGACCTCCTCGCTCGAGTAGCCCGCCTCGAGTAGAAGGTCTCGCGTGTCAGCCCCATGCGCGGGCGCGCGCGTGCGGTTGCGGACGCGCTCGCCGTCCACGCTGAGCGCGTGGCCGAGGGCGCGAAGTTCGGGCTCGAGCATGGCGAGGGCCTCCGTCTGCGGATGTGCCACGACGGCGGCGACGTCCTGGACTGGCGCCGCCGGGACGCCGGCAGCGCGCAACCGCTCGAGCCACACCTCCGTGGGTTCTGCGGCGAAGCGGCTTCCGAGGAGCTCGCGCAGCGCAACCCGGTTCTCCACGCGAGCAGGGTTCGTGGCGAAGCGCGGATCCTCCGCGGCGCCCGCGAGCTCGAGTGCGCCACAGAGGGCGGCGAAGAGCCGGTCGTTCGTCGCGGCGACCATGAGGTGGCCGTCATGCGTTGCGAAGGCCTGGTACGGGACGATCAGCGGGAACTCGGTGCCGAGCCGGCCGGGCGACGAGCCGCTCGCGACGAAGCCGGTGAGGTGGTAGGACATAAGCCCGAGCGCGGTTTCATAAAGGGAGGTGTCGAGCGTCGGCCCGTTGCCGGTGCGCTCGCGCTCGCCGAGAGCGGCGACGATCCCGAGGGCGGCCCACATCCCGGTCATGTAGTCGACGAGCGACACGCCGGCCCGCACGGGGCCGCCTCCGGGCTCGCCTGTAACGCTCAAGATCCCCGACGCCGCCTGGATCAACGGGTCGTAGCCGGGAGCGTCGCGCAGCGGCCCGACATTCCCGAACGCGCCGATCGAGCAGTAGACAAGGCGGGGATTCCGCTCGCGCAGGGCGTCAGGCCCGAAGCCCGACCGCTCGGCCAACCCCGGGCGAAGCGATTGCACGAAGACGTCGGCGCCGTCCGCGAGTCGAAGCAGAGCCTCGAGACCGCGCGGATCGGAGATTCGGAGCGCGAGCGAGCTCTTGTTGGCGTTCGCGGCGAGGAAGAGCGTTCCCTCACCGTCCCAGAAGGGAGGGCCCCAAGCGCGCGTGTCGTCGCCGCCATCCGGCCGCTCGACCTTCACGACGTGGGCGCCGAACGCGCCCAGAACCTCGGTGCAGTGCGGCCCCGCCAGCGAGCCGGTCACGTCGACGACGCGAATCCCCGCGAGCGGCTCGAAGCTCATCGTGGAGTCACGGTCGCTGGACGAACTCGATCCGGTTGCCCCACGGATCCTCGGCGTAGAACCGGCGCATGCCCGGCAGCTCGTCGTCCCACCGGGCCTCCACGCCTGCCGCCTCGAGCCGCGCTGCCAGCTCGTCGAGGTTCCGGACCAGGAGCGCGGGATGTGCCTTCCGCGCCGGCGCGAACTGCGACTCCACCCCGACGTGCAGCTCCTGCGAGCCGGCCTGGAACCACGCCCCGCCACGCGCCGCGAGCGGCTCGGGCTTCGGCAGCTCGCGCAGTCCGAGCAGCTCGCCGAAGAAACGCCGAGCCTCTGCCTCGCACCCGGCGGGCGCCGCGATCTGGACATGGTGGAGCCCTTCGATCACCGCCGCGAGTCTGCCACGCGCCGGTACGGTGACCATGGGATGAGCGTGCACGAGAATCGACCGTGAACCGCCTCGCGACCGAGACCAGCCCCTACCTCCTCCAGCACGCCGACAACCCGGTTCACTGGTACCCGTGGGGGCCGGAAGCGCTGGAGCGGGCTCGCGCCGAGGACAAGCCCATCCTGCTCTCGATCGGCTACTCGGCCTGTCATTGGTGCCACGTGATGGCGCACGAGTCGTTCGAGGATCCGGCCACGGCGGCGCTCATGAACGACCTCTTCGTGAACGTCAAGGTCGACCGCGAGGAGCGCCCGGACCTCGACGCGGTCTACATGGAGGCGGTCGTCGCGC
>JAWVDL010000349.1:0-17539 GCA_033857355.1 Gaiellaceae bacterium
TGCACCAGGCCGCATCCCCCGCATCCCCCTGAACCGTCTCGATCGTGCCGGCGCCGACGCTGTCGCGGACGCGGGCGGCTTCTGTTGCGCTGTCGCGGTAGACGAGCAGGACGTCGGCGCCGCGCAACGCAAGCGCCTGCGTGAGCGCCGCGCCAAGCCCGCGGCTGCCGCCGACGACGACTGCGACCTTCCCGGAGAGGTCCGGCGCGTCCCCGAGCAGCGGGGCGAGCGTCCCGAGATCGGAGCGGGGCGAGTCGCTGCGGACGAACGCGCTGATCGTCGCCGTCGCCAGCCCGTCTCCCAGGTTTGCCGCCAGCTCGACCAGCCCGACACGCTCGTCTCTCCGGGTCACCTCGGCGGTGTACCCCAGCGGGAGGGACCGAGCCTCGCCTCCAAGGCCTATCCGGAGGTCGAGCTTCCAGAAGGTCGCCCGCTCGCCGGGGAGCTCCATGCCGACGAGGTAGCTCGTCCAGGCGAGCGCCACCGCCGCCAGCTCGTCGATTCCTCGGTCGGAAAGCTCCCACTGCTCCGTCAACTGCCGCAGGTGCGGGAGCGAAGGTGCCCAGTTTCCGGAGACGGCGAGGCCTTCGTGGACTGCCTCGATGTCCAAGGCCGCCGGCGCTTCGCGGTTCTCGAGGCTGCCTTCGACGAGCGTCCGTCGAGGGCCGCTGGCAAACGCGAGCTGCGCCTCGAGTGCGAGCTGTCCCGCGTCCGACACGTGCAGCTCTCCGGTCGAATCCGTTTCCTTCGCGTCGACCGGGTAGGTGGCTCCGGCGGAGAGCGGGCCGAGGAACTCGAGGGCGATCGACTCGAGTGCGGAGTCGGACCGCTCGCGGAGATGCGCGCACGCGGCGAGCGCCCCGAGGATGCCGTAGACGACCGGCTCGCCGAAGGGAGTCCGCCGGGCGTACTCGGCCGAGACGTGCAGCGGGTTCACATCGCCGCTGGCGGCGGCGAACAGCTCCATGTCTGTCGCGGAAACGCAGAGCTCGGGCGGCTTCACGCTCGGCCGGAGCCGTTGGCGTGCTCCTCGAGGAAGCGCTCCAACTCGCCGACGTTCGCGAACTCCGCCAGCTCGTTTCCGCGGAAGCGGACGCCGAATCGCTCCTCGATCGCGAACATGAGGTTCACGTGCCCCAGCGAGTCCCACTGCGCAATGTCCTGAGCAGTGGTCTCGTCCGTGAGCGCGATCGCATCGTCCGCGAACACGTCGCGAAAGACCTGCTCCAGATCGTCATGCAGCGGCATGGTCGCCTCGGGTCGTCGCGATGAACTCGTTCACGACCGCTCCGTGCTTCGCCACGTCGTAGCTCCAGCGGGTCGTCCCCTCGCGCTCGCCGAGCGGTTCGAAGCCGAGTCTCCGGTAGAGGTCGCGCACGAGCTCGTTCTTCGGGCTCGGGACGTAAGTGCCTTCGATGGTCGCGCAACCCCGGTCGAGGGCCGCGCGGCAGAGCTCCTGGAGGACGGTCTCCTCGAGCGTGCGGCCGATCACGCGGCAGCTCATCAGCCACGTATCGACATCGAGCAGGCCGTCCCGCTCGAAGGCGGCGACGACGGCGACGAGGCCGTGATCGGTGAAGCGGTCGGAGAGGCGAAAGCAGAGATGCACGCATGCCGGATCCCGTGCGAACGCCTCCAGCGCGACGGCGGAATGGCGGCGGGTGGTCAGGTTGAACTGATTGGTCTTGCCGACGAGCTGCGCGATGCGAGGCAGGTCCGAGTCGGTGAACGGCGTGACGTGGGCCTGCATCTCGAGGCTTCGGTAGAAGTCCTCGATCGAGTCGGCGGACGAGGCGGCGGCTACGGCTTCGCGGCGCCCGCGGTACTGCTCGGTGCGCCGCTCGTCCTCGGTGGTGAAGGAGGAGGGCTCGAAGAGCAGGTAGTCGGCGAGCGCGCCGACGTACTCCGAGGGCTCCTGCGGCAGCGGGATGACGTCGACCTCCGGCAGCAAGCGGCGCACCGCCTCGCGCTCGGCGGGATTGTCGTCGACGAACACGAGCGCCTCGAGCCCGATGTCGAGCGTTTCGGCCACCGTCCGCAGCTGCTCGGGCTTGGACCGCCAGTCCGCGACGAATACGGCGACGTCGTCGAGACCGATGCGCATCGCGGGGTGCCGCTCGAAGACCTCGCGGGCATCCGCGTCGTTGTTCTTCGAGCACACCGCGAGGACGATGCCGCGGCGCTCGAGCGCCAGGATCGACTCCTGGAAGGCCTGGAACGCCTCGCCGTCCGGAGTTTCTCCCAGGCGGATTCCGTCGAGACCGTCCTCGCCCACGATCCCGCCCCAGAGGGTGTTGTCGAGATCGAGCGCGAGGCACTTCCGGCTCAGGCCGAGCCGCGCCGCGATGACGGCGGCGGTGTGGCGGGCCAGGATCGGAAGCGCGTCCAGCGCGACCGCCTGCTTCGCGAAGTGCCAGTAGCGCGCATCGAACCAGCGCCTTTTGCCGACCAGCGCAGCGAGCCGCTCGCAGTCGACGAACGCGACGCCTGGCGGGGCGGACGCCGCCAGTTGCGAGTTCACCGCTTGACCCATCGCCTGGCGAGACCCCGGGAGCGTCGCGCCGAGATGGCCGAACGGCGCGTCCGGCGGCAACGCGAACCCGTGCTGCACGATCGTTGCTCCCGAGCGGGTGCCAAAGGTGCGCCAAAGGGACGTCCAGCGCTCGACCTCCGCCGCCACATCGCCCTCGGGATCGTCGCTGTAGGGCGGCAGAGCCAACTCGCCCGCGTGCACCGCGAGCACCACGAGCTCGGGATCGAATGCGTGGGCCGGGCTCGACGGATCGAGCAGCTCCTGCCGGTACTGGCCGTAGGGGCTCTCGTACAGCTCGAGCGAGATTCCGACCCGGAGGGCCGCCAGCCACAGCATCGTGGCCAGCTGGTTGGTCGTGTAGCTCCCGAGCAGCGCGAGCCGGGCGGTGCGACGCGGTTGGTCGCCTGAATCCGCGGTGCGGCGGGCGATGGCCGCCGCGGCTTGCCACGACGCGAAGTCTCCCTCGGCGTCGACCACCGCGAGGGCGTAGCGGTGGGCGTCGCGCAGCTCGCCGAGCTGCTCGTGGCAGCGCGCGAGCCTCAGGCAGATCGCGGCCGAGGGCAACTCGCCGCCGAGCGCGCCATACGCGGCTGCGGCCTCGTCGACGCGGCCGGCGCGCAACAACTCGTCCGCCTCGGCGAGCGATTCCTCCATGGAGCGCGCTGCGAGTACCACGTGGCGTTAATCGGCCGCCGGGATCACGCGTGCGGGCGTCGAGACGGCCATGCCTCTCGCCGGCACGTTCATCGTCACGACGGCGTTCGGCCCGATCCGGGCGTCGTCGCCGATCGTCACGCCTCCGATGATCACTGCACCGGCGCCGATCTCGACCCGGTCGCCGATCTTCGGCGCGGCCGTCGCATCGTCCGACACGATCCCGATGGTCACGTTCTGACGGATCAAGCAGTCGTCGCCGATCACGACGTCCGGATGGATCATCACGCCGCCCTCGTGGGCGAGCCGTAGGCGCCGTCCTACGGCGGTCCGCGACGTGAGCTCGATGCTGTAGACGTTCCGGATCAGGAGCTGGGCCAGCAGGTAGCCGACGGAAACGGGAGCGCGCACCGGCTTCGGGAGGCGCCAGCGCCAGACGCCGATCCTGTGTGCCGCAAGCGCCTGAAACCCCGGTCTGGTCCAGGAGTCGTACAGAGCCAAATCCTCCTTGATCTGGCCGATCAGGCCGGGTCGCCCCTGTGGCGCAGTCACGCCCACATCGTACGGACGAGGCGCGCGAAACCGTTCACGGAAGGAACACGCGCGACGTCAGGCTGCCGCGCAGCCGGCCTACGCGCTGGCCGAGGAGCCAGACCGCGACACCGAGCTCGCCACGCGTGCGGGCCCGTACGAAGGCGCGGCCTGTGGCGGCCCAGAGCCGGGCAGCCTTCCGCAGCGGCCGGCGGGCCGGCGGAAGCCCGAGCGGGCGATATTTGGCGTAGAGCCGGACCTCGCTGCTCCCGTAGTTGCGGGCCTGGCGGTACACGCCACCGAGGTCGTGCCGGAAGCGGTAGTGCGTCACGGCGTCCTCGAGGAGGACCAGCTCCGCCCCTGCACGCTGTGCGCGCCAGCAGTAGTCGGCGTCCTCGGCGCCGTCGACGAAGGATTCGTCGAAGCCGCCGAGCTGCTCGTGGAGGTCAGTCGTTACGCCCAGCGTGCACCCGAATGCGAATGGCACCCACCCGTCCGCGTAGTCGAGCAGCTCCTCGGTCTGCGGCCGTCCACGCACCTCGACCGTCCACGGGTCGTTGAGCAGATCGTGCTCGAGCCGTCCGGCCACGAGCTCGTTGTCCTGCAGGCCCGTGGCCATCGCCTTCAGCCACCCGGCCGCGACGCGATCGTCGTGGTCGCAGAAGGCGAGCGATCGGCCTCGGGCGTGTCGTGCACCGACGTTCCGTGCATGCGAGAGACCCGGCTGCCCGGACGCGTCGACGAGGCGAACCAGAGACGAGCGTGCCGCGTAGCCCTCGACGAGCTCCCTCGAGCCATCGGTCGACCCGTTGTCCGACACCACGATCTCCCAGTCGAACGCCGCGTCCTGGCCGAGCAGCGCGTCGAGCTGCTCGCCGAGCGTCGCCGCGCCGTTGAACGACGCGAGCACGACGGTCAGCTCGAGCAGAACGCCTCCACGACGGCGTTGTCGACAGCGGCGCGCTGTTCCGGCCCGCCCGGCGTGCCGTTGACGAGCACCACGACCTGCCTGTCGGCCGTCGGCGTGTTCATGACGTAGGAGGTGTACCCGGGGACGGAGCCGTTGTGTCCCCAGGAGACGCCGCACCCGACGCGGGAGAGACTCAGGCCGAGCCCGTAGCCGTTGCCGTTCGCGTCGATCGTCACCGGTCGCTTCATCTGGCCGAGCATCAGCGGACTCACGACTCGACCGCGGAGCAGGGCGTTGTAGAAACGAGCCACGTCGCCGGCCGTCGAGGCGACGCCTCCGGCTGTCCATGCCCACGCGACGCCGACTCCTGTCACGTCGGTCCGGGGCAGGCCCGCGCGGGCCCCCACCGCTCCGGGGAGGAGGTAGCCCAGCGCAAACGGCGCGGTCAGGGCGGGCGTCTGTGGAAGGCTCGTCCTGCGCAGTCGCAGCGGCTGCAGGATCCGCCGCTCGAGCTGCTTGCGGATCGAAGTGCGCGCGGCGGCCTGCACGACGAGCCCGAGGAGCACGTAGTTCGTGTTCGAGTAGCCCCAGCCGGCCCCCGGCGGGAAGAGGGGCGGGTGCGACGTGCCGATGGCGACGAGGCTGAGCGGGAGCCACGGCACGGGACGCCGGTACATCGCGTCTGCCAGGCGGGCGTCGGCGCTGTAGTCGTAGAGGCCGCTCGTGTGGTTGAGGAGCTGCCGAATCGTGATCGCGCCGCCGTTCGGGACGCGCCCGGGCAGCCATCGCTCGACGGGATCGTCCAGGCCCAGCGTTCCGCGCTGCGCCAGCTCGAGCACGAGGGTCGCGACAAAGCTCTTCGTGACGCTCCCGATCCGGAAGGCGGTGTTCGCCCGCATCGCGCGCCTCCGTCCGACGTCGGCGAGTCCGGCGGCGCCTACCCGCGTGCCCGTCCGATCGTGGATCAGGACGACGGCTCCCGGCATCCCGCTGGCAACGATTCGCCGGGCGACCTTCGCCGGCTGTGTCGCCGCCGCGGCGACCCCCGAAACGGGCAGAACTCCGGCGCACAGGACGAACGCGAGCGCGCGACGCATCCCGGCAACCTACAGTTCGCGCTGTGAAGGTCGTGATTCTCGCCGGAGGCTACGGAACCCGCATCAGCGAGGAGAGCGCGGTGCGGCCCAAGCCGATGGTCGAGATCGGCGGCATGCCCATTCTCTGGCACATCATGAAGATCTACGGGGCGCACGGCCACAGGGACTTCGTGATCTGCGCGGGCTACAAGAGCCACATGATCAAGGAGTACTTCGCCGGCTATTTCCTCCGCAGCTCAGACGTCACTTTCGACCTGGCGCAGAACTCCTTCGAGGCGCACGGCTCGGAGGTGGAGCCATGGCGCGTGACCGTCGTCGACACCGGCGACGCGACGATGACCGGCGGGCGGCTCCGGCGCGCACGGGAGCACCTCGGGGATGAGGCCTTCTGCCTGACGTACGGAGACTGTGTCGCCGACGTGGACATCACCGCGCTGGTGGACTTCCATCGCGATCACGACGTGCTCGCGACCGTCACCGCCGTGCAGCCGCCGGGGCGATTCGGCGCCCTGTCCCTGGGCCACGACGAGAACAAGATCGAGGAGTTCGTGGAGAAGCCCTCCGGCGACGGCGGGTGGGTGAACGGCGGGTTCTTCGTCTGCGAGCCGCGCGTCCTCGACTACGTCGACAGCGATGCGACGGTCTGGGAACGCGAGCCGCTCGAAGGCCTCGCGCGCGACGACCAGCTCGTCGCCTACCGCCACCACGGCTACTGGCAGCCGATGGACACGTTGCGGGACAAGACCGTCTTGGAGGAGCGGTGGGCCGCCGACGACGCCCCGTGGAAAACCTGGTAGCGCGGGCTTAAGCCGGGACGAGCGCGTCCTGCTCCGCGCGCAGGCGATCCGACAGTCGTCCCTCCGGCCGCTCGACGTCGGCGTACGTCAGGACCTGATCCTTCGGGACGTCGCGCGACAGCCGTGCGTCCTCCGCCAAGCCGATGGGGAGCAGGTCCTCCGCCCGTGCCGTCTCGGCGTTCTCGGCCAGCCCGTACGTCATGTAGCCGCCGAACCCGTCGATCGTCTCGCCTGCGTGCAAGTCCTTCTTCGCGGTCGCCACGACCTCGACTCGCAGGCCGTGCTCCGGCGCGATCGTCGCATCGCCGAAGAGGACCGCGCGCCCGACGGTCGTCGGAACCTCGAAGTGGCACAGGTGGTAGGGCGTCGTGAAGCAATAGAGCGGACCCTCGCCGAGCTTGTAGAGGTTGAGGTAGTGCTGCTGCTGCGGGTCGTCGTGGGTGCCGAGCACGAAGACGCCCGGGGCGGGCTCGGCGCCGACGACGTAGTCCACGATTCCAGGGCCTTCCAGCAGCTCGTCGAGGGGAAACAGCTCCGCGGCGTCGCGGACATGCGTGCCCGGCTCGACCGTCGGTCCGTACATTCCGCGCCGCGCGACCCGCATCCCGGTCGCGTTGGCGACGATCGCCTGCTCGAACGAGATCTTCGTCCCGTCCGCGAAGGACGTGACCATCTGCGGCTTCTGGCCCCACTTGCGCGCGAAGCCCTCCTGCGTGGTCGGCGTCCGGTACGGGTCGTGCAAGCCTTTCACGCTGCCGCAGAGCACCGGCCGGACGCCGATCCCGGTCACGAAGCGGTACAGGTTCATCGTCACGCCGGGCTGGTCGCCGTCCGAGTTCGTGATCACGACGCCCTGGCGGTCCGCGTACTGCTTGAGGATCGGCCCGATCGTCCCGTCGAGCTCGGCGTTCATCAGGATGACGTGCTTGCCGTGCTCGATCGCGCTCAGCGTGACTCGGGCGCCGAGCTCGATTGTGCCCGTGACCTCGATCAACGCGTCGACGGCATCGGCCTCTGCAAGCAGCATGGCGTCTTCCGTGACGGCGTAGCGACCGGCCGAGATCGCGGCTTCGAGAGCCGCCGGGCTCTCGACGTGCTCCACGTTTTCGGCGCCCGCGAGTGCGTACGCGTTTCGGGCGGTCTCGACGTTCCGGTTCGAGATCGCCACGAGGCGGATGCCCGGTGCCGACGTCAGCAGCTGCAGCGCGATGCCGCGCCCCATGAAGCCGGCTCCGACCATCGCGACCCGGATCGGGTTGCCCTCCGCCTCGCGCCGAGCGAGTGCGCTGTCGACGATGATCATCCGGCTAGCCCTCGAAGTCCGGCCACGCAGCATCTTTCGGGGAAAGGCTGCGATTGTCGGCGTGCGGCCAATCGATCCCGAACGCGGGGTCGTCCCAGCGGACGCCACCTTCGCTGTCGGGTGCGTACGCCTCGGAGACCAGATAGAAGGACTCGGTCCCGTCGGCGAGCGTCTGGTAGCCGTGCGCGCATCCCTCGGGGACGTATAGCGCACGCCGGTTCTCGGCGGTGAGCTCGACTCCGATCCAGCGCTTGTAGGCCGGCGAGTCGGGCCGAAGGTCGACGATCGCGTCGAAGAGGGCGCCACCGGTGCAGCGGACCAGCTTCGCCTCCTCGTGCGGCGCGCGCTGAAAGTGCATTCCTCGCAATGTTCCGGCAGACGCGTTGAACGATAGGTTCGCTTGCACGAGGCGCGTGGAGAGGCCGTGGGCGGCGAACTCCTCCACGCACCAGGCGCGTGCGAAGAACCCCCGCTCGTCCTCGCGTCGCTCGAGGTCGATCATGAATGCACCGGGGATGTCGGTCTCGTGGAAGATCATGCGCGTGAGGAAGCAGCCGGCGGCCCCTTGCGACCCGGCCGCCCGTGAGGATATCGGCGCCCGGCGAGCGTGCGTCAGCGGGGCGAGCGGGCCCTGCGCTCCGACGCCACTTCTTCGAGCAGCTGCTCGACCTTCCCGACGTGGCCCGACCACTCGAACTCGTGTCGGTGCTCGAGCAGTCGGCTGCTCGCGTCCTCGAGGCGTGCGGGTTCCTCGGTGAACCAGGCGACCGCACGGCGCAGCTCCTCGACGTCGCCCGAGCGGAACTGTCGCGACTCCGGCGTCTCGGGCAGTCCGCCGCGCGCGCTGACGATGGCCGGGATGCCGCGGACCGCCGCCTCCACCGCGACGAACGTCGCCGGCTCTTCCCACTCGCTCGGGATCACGACCAGTTCGAGGCGGTCGAAGAACGCGTCTTTCGCGGCGCCGCTCAAGTGCCCGAGTTGCTCGATGCGCGAGTCTCGGTTCGCGGCTGCCTCGACCTCGGCGTCGAGAGATCCGGTGCCGGCGACGAGGAGCCGCCAGGGGAGCTCTGTCCCTTCCACCGCGGCGAGCAGGGTGCGGATTCCCTTGTGCGGCTCGAGGGAGCCGATGAAGCCGAGCGTCAATTCGTCGCCCCGCGCGCTGCGCAGCCGGGCGTTCCCGGGCTCTGCGCCGAGCCGAATCGCGTTGGCGCGCTCGGAGGGCACGATGCCGGCGTGGACGTGCCGCTGGCAGATATATCTCGACACGCCGATGAGCCGGGAAAGGTCGAGTCGGATCGCGCTGCCGCGGATCGTGCGCTGGATGCGGCAGTCCAGACAGCGACCGCCGCAGAACTCGCCGTCGCGGGTCATGCTCATGCGCGTGCAGAGAAGGTTGAGATCGTGGGCGGTGTGAACGTGCGGCAAGCCCACCTGAGCGACCGCGGTGAACACCGCTGCGGAGAGCCCCTGGGGATGGTGGGTGAGGACGATGTCCGGCCGCAAGCCCTTCAGCTCGCGAACGAGCGCGAAATGAACCCTCGGAAGCCACTGGTCCGCCGCATGCCAGAGGAACTTGACCGCGCTCGGCCGGCGACGGTCGAGCTGCGGCAGGTGCGGCAGGTGCCGCGTCGGGATGCCGTTCAGGGATCCGGCGGATCCGGTCAGCACAACGACGTCGTGCCGCTCGGCGAGAGCGTGCGCCGCGGCGTCGACGTAAGCCTCCGCACCGCCCGGGCTGTCGGACGGCAGGAGAGTGGCGATCAGGGCCAAACGCATCGTTTCGGATGACTGTATCGACGGGCTTTCGACATTCCTGAACGGCCGCCTGCATTGCCCGGAACGCTGATCTTCGCCGTGCCGGACTTCACACCGGCCGTGGGTGGGACGACAACACAGGTCACGCTGCTCTCCCGCGAGCTCGCCGCGCGCGGGCACGACGTCCGCGTCGTCACGCGACGGCGCGACCGGTCGTGGCCGGATTCCGAGGTGCTCGGCTCGATTCGCGTCGACCGCGTCGGGCCGCCGGGCCGAGGCTCGGCGGCGGACAAGGCGGCTGCGCTGGCGCTCGCGCCCTGGCTCGCCCGACGTCGGCGCGGCGTCCGGATCTTCCACACGCTCATGTGGACGGATGCGGTACCAGCGGCGGCGGCGGCACGGCTCCTGCCGCGAACGATCGTCGGTTGGGGCGCGCTCGGCGACGCGACCGATGCGCTTCGCGGCGGGACGTCGCCTCTGCGGCGGGCCCAGGCTCGGGTGCGCCGCCGCTTGCTCGCCCGTTGCGAGCACGTGGTCCTGACTCCCGCGATGCACGACGAGCTCGTGGCACTCGGACTCGAGCGCTGCACGGTCCTCCCGGTGCCGGTCGACCTTCAGCGCTTCCGCCCGCCGTCGCCCTCTGAGCGCTCGGACGCACGAACGTCGCTGGGCGTCGCGGACGACGAGGTTGCGATCGCGTACGTCGGGCACCTCCGTGCGCTGAAGCGCGCCGACCTTCTGGTCGCAGCCGTCGCGACTCTCGCCGCCGACTCGATTCCCGTCCGCCTCGTGCTGGCCGGCGGCTCTCGCGGAGCCGAGGACGACGTGGAGGACGAGCTTCACGAACAGGTCCGCGCGCTCGGTCTCGGCGACCGTGTCATGTTCACGGGCGTCGTGACAGATCCACGCCCGGTGCTCTGGGCCGCGGACATCTTCGCTCTGGCGTCGGAGCGCGAGGGGCTTCCCAACAGCCTGCTCGAGGCGATGGCTTGCGGGCTTCCGTGTGTTGCCCCGGCTTCGGCAGCCGGAGACGAGCTGCTGGGCGGCGGTGCGGGTCTCGTCCCGGCTGACGCGACGGCCTTGGGCGACGCCCTGCGCAGGCTCGCGCTCGACGCCGACCTGCGCGCGCGGTTTGGCCGGCTCGCCGTGGAACGGGCGGCGGAATACGACGTCGCGCGCGTCGCGGACGGCTACGAGCGCCTGTACGCACGGGTCGCACCGTGACGGTCTCGGTCGCGCTCGCCTCTTTCAACGGCGGCCGCTTCATCCGCGAGCAGCTGGAGAGCATCGCCGCACAGACGCTTCCGCCCGCGGAGCTCGTCGTCTCGGACGACGGCTCGACCGACGACACCTACGCGCTGGTCGACTCGTTCGCGCGTGACGCGCCCTTCCCGGTGCGTCTGCACCGCAACGCCGAACGGCTCGGTGTCGGCTCGAACTTCATGCACGCCGCGTCGCTTTGCTCGGGCGACCAGGTGGCCTTCGCGGATCAGGACGACGTTTGGCTCGCGACCAAGCTCGAGCGTTGTCGTGCAGCGCTCGAGCGGCACCGGGCGCGACTCGTCGTGCACGCGTGCGAGGTCGTGGACGAGGCGCTGAGACCGCTCGGGCGGGCGGTGCCGACCATCTCCGAAGAGCGCGTTGCCGAGGCGGTGACGACCCCGCGGTGGGCCGAGGCGCCCGGGATGGCCATGGTGTTCGAGCGCGATCTGCTCTCGCTCCTCCCCTGGGAGTCGCGGCCCTCCGCGCACCACCGGCACGGGCGGCTGCTCCACGACGAGTGGGTGCTCGCGCTCGCGCGGCTCAGCGGGCGGACGGTCTTCCTGCCCGACCGTCTCGTCCTCTACCGCCAACACGAGGTCAACGTCGAGGGCACCCCGGAGCCGTCGCGGCCGCCGCTGGCGATCGGCGCGGAGTACTACCGCCTGCGCTCGGCTCAAGCCCGGGGTTGGGCGGCGCTGCTCGGTGACGGCCCGTTCGAGGACGAGGGGAGCGCCTGGGCGCGGCTCGGCGACGCGCTCGAGCTCCGTGCGCTGGTCCACGATTCGGACCGGGGCAGGATCGCCCGCGCGTCGCTCCTCGGCCGGGCCGCGCGCGGCGGCGTGTATCGCCCGCGGAGCCGCGAGGGCTTCGGCGTGCGCGGCCTCCTGCGCGACGCGGCGCTCGTGGTGGCCGGCCGCTAGACGCGCGAGCAGAGGTAGAGCCGCTTGCAGTAGATCTCGCGCCTGGCGAAGTGGACGTCCTCGTGCACTCTCGTCCAGTCGCGGATCTCGAAGCCGTGGCGCTCGAGGAGCCCAGCGAAGTCCTGCGGCTCCGGCGTCGAGTAGCCCTTCCTCGGCGGGCCCGGCTCGCGCGGGCCGTGGAGGAGCCGTGACAGAGCGGCGCGGCCCGGCCGGACCGCCGCGCGCGCGACGTCGGGAGCGTTCGCGAACGTGCTCCGGGCGAGCCTCGCGGCGAAGCCCACGGCCGGGTACACCTCGTGCAGACGCACCTGGACGATCAGACCCTTGCGCGCGACCCGGTGGAACTCGCGCAGGACGTTCTCGCGCGTCTCGGGCGGGAGCCAGTTGATGAACCTCATGCAGACGACGTAGTCGACGGAACCGTCCGGGAGCGGGATCTGCTCGGCGTCCGCCGTGATCAGCGTCGCGCCGAGCTCGTCGACGGCCGGGTCGGCGGCCGCCTCGGCGAGCATGTCGGGCGAGATGTCGATCCCGACCACTTCGGCGCCCCTGCGGCTGTAGAGCGGCGCGAATCGCCCGATGCCGAAAGGGAGATCGAGGATCCGCTCGCCCGGGGCGACGCCCTCCAGGAAACGGTCGAGCGCCTCGAATTCGCGACGCCACTGGCGGCTCTCCATCCCGACCTCGCGATACGTGGCCGCGACGGTCCCTTGGTAACGGGTCCTGGCTTCGTAATCGTCCGTCACGGGCTAACCATAGGTTGCGGGAGCTGACGTGCGGCCGGGTCTGCACCGCAGGAACGCCGGGCTACGATGCGAAAGGCGGGGCGGCGCGTTGCCTCCGCGCCTCCGACATGGCCATCCAGGAACATCCAACGTCCCCGGGGCTCGACACGGGGCCGCCAGCGCACGTCAAGCCGCTCGTGGAGATCGTGGGTGGCCGGGGCGGCGTCTCTCTGGCCGGCCTCGGCGAGCTGTGGCGCTTTCGGGAGGTGCTGTGGGCGTTCGTCTTGCGCGGCGTCAAGGCCCGGTACCGCCAGGCCGTGTTCGGAATCGGATGGGCGGTCATTCAGCCCGTGCTGGCCGCTGCCCTGTTTGCGGTTTTCCTCGGTCGGTTCGCCAAGGTGTCGAGCGCCGGCGTTCCGTATCTGCTCTCGGCCCTGGCAGGAATGACGGCTTGGACCTTCTTCTCGTCCGGGGCGTCCGCGAGCGCCGCGAGCCTGGTTGCGAACCAGTCGATGCTGAAGAAGATCTACTTCCCGCGCGAGATCCTGCCGCTCTCGTCGATCGTGGCGTCGCTCCTCGACCTCGCGATCGGGCTCGTGGTGGTGGTTGTCGCCGCGGCGCTCTACGGCGACTATCCGTCGCTCGCCTACCTCGCCCTGCCGCTGCCGCTCGTCGTTCTCGTGCTCACGGCTGCGATGTTCGGCCTCGGCCTTTCGGCGGTGAACGTCTACTACCGGGACGTCGGGTATGCGATGCCGTTCATCCTCCAGATCGGGATCTTCGCGACGCCCGTCGCCTATCCGGTGACGGTCGTGCCGGAGGCCATCCGGACCTGGTACCTGATCCTGAATCCGCTCGCGGCCACGATCGACGGGATCCGCCGCATCGTCATTCTCGGCGACTGGCCGGCGTGGGGGCCGACCCTGGCGGCGCTTGCGTGGGTCTCCATCCTCGCCGCGCTCGCCTACGCGCTCTTCAAGCGACTGGAACGAGGGCTGTCCGACCGCGTATGAGCGCCCAGCCTGCGATCGAGTTCGACCGGGTCTCGAAGCGATACCGGGTCGGCCGCAAGAGCCTGTCGGTGCGCGACGACGTCGCGGCCGGCGTCCGGCGCATGACCGGCCGTCCCGAGGAGGAATCCCTGCACAGGGTCCTACGGGCGCTCGACGACGTCAGCCTGGTCGTGCCTGAGGGACAGGCGTTCGCCGTGATCGGGGACAACGGCGCCGGCAAGACCACCGCTCTCAAGGTGGCCAGCCGAATCACGTATCCGTCGAGCGGGCGTGTGCGCGTCCGTGGGCGCGTCGGAGCGCTGATCGAGGTCGGTACCGGTATGCACCCGGAGCTGACCGGCCGCGAGAACGTCGACCTCTACGGGCGAATCCTCGGCTTCTCGCGCCGCGACATCCGGAAGCGCTTCGACGAGATCGTCGGGTTTGCCGATGTCGGCAACGCCATCGACCGGCCCGTGAAGCAGTTCTCGTCGGGCATGCAACTTCGCCTGGGCTTCTCGCTGGCCGCTCACCTCGAGCCTGACGTCCTGCTCGTCGACGAGGCGATCTCGGTCGGCGACGCGGGCTTCCAGTACCGCTGTGTCGAACGCATCTCGGACCTCGTCCGGGAAGGGCGCACCCTCGTCTTCGTGTCCCACAACATGAGCGCCATCGAGGCGATCTGTGACCGCGCCGTGCTCTTGCGGCACGGCCGGATCGTGGCCGACGGACCGGCCCGTGAGGTGATCAAGGACTACCTGCACGGTGTGGAGGACGGACTTCTTCAGGCAGGCCCGACGCGAACGGCCCCGCGCTACGGCGAGGAGGTCCAGCTCCTCGGGCTCGAGCTGCTCGACGGGGAAGGGCGCGAAGTCGACAGCATCCCTCCGGGCGGGACCCTCTCGGTGCGGCTGACAGTCCGGGCCTCGCGGGCGGTGCGGCGCCCCGCGTTCGAGGTCGGGATCTCCGACGGCCGCATCGGCCCCCTCATGCTCGCCTCGATGCTCGTCGACGGCAACCCGATCGACGAGCTGGCGGGGGACATGACAGTCGAGTGCACCTTCCCCGAGCTCCCGCTCATGCCCCGCGTCTACGAGCTGTGGGCGGGGATCAAGGACGAATCGGGGCTCGGCGAGCTGCTGGCCTGGCAGCGCCTGAGGCTCTTCCGAGTCGAGGGCAGGATGGAGCAGGCGGGAATCGCCGCGGTGAGCGAGTCGCTGATCAGCGCACCCGTGAGCGTCCCTTACCGGTGGACGCTCAGCCCGGGCGACCCGTCGCCGTGAGCTCGACGGGGCCGGAGGTCACGGTTCTCGTCGCGACGCGCAACCGCGCCCAATTCCTGCCGGACGCGCTGAACACCGCGCTGGGTCAAGAAGACGTGGAGCTCGAGCTGATCGTCGTGGACGACGGCTCCGAAGACGAGACGCCGGAGCTTCTCGGGGGTGTCGCCGATCCGCGTTTGCGGGTCATCCGGCTCGATCGATCGGGCGGGATGGCAGAGGCGCGGAATGCCGGCATCGCAGCGGCCCGCGGCGCCTGGATCGCCCTCCTGGACGACGACGATCTGTGGGCCCCGTGGAAGCTTCGCCGGCAGCTCGACGCGGCCCGCGAGGCCGGCGCGACCTGGGTCTACTGCGGCATCCTTCTCGTCAGCCCCGAGGGCGACGTCGTCCGCATGTGGGGCCCCCCGGACCCCGCGACGGTCCTGCCCGAGCTGCTGCGCCGGAACGTCGTCCAGGCGTCCGCGTCCGCTCTGCTCGTGGACACGGCCCGACTGCGCGCGGTCGGTGGGATCGAGGACGGGCTCGCAACGCCCTGGGATCTGTTGATCCGGCTTGCGGCCGATGGGCCTGCTGCCGCCGTCGAGGAGCCGCTCGTCGCCTACCGCCGCCACGCCTCGACTTTCATCTCCGCGAGCCGCGGCCGGGCGATGGCCGAAGCCCGGCTCGTGGCGGAGAAGCACCGCGAGCTCTCGCTTCGGCACGGGGTCGAATTCGACCTGCAGCACCTCGAGCGGTGGCTGCGGGCGGAGCGGATCCGGGCAGGGCGGCACCTCTCGGAAGCGCGACTGCGTGAAGGGCGCCGCGGCGAGGCTGCTCGAGTGCAGCTGCGCACGCTGGCGGCCAGCCGCTCCGCGCGCGACCTTCGCCGCCTGCTCCGGATCGTCGTGGGCGAGCGGGCGCGAGCGGCGGCTCGCCGCACGATTCCGGCCGCCGAGCCTCCGGAAGGCGCCCGCGAGCCGATCCCGGACTGGCTCGCGCCCTACGTCGAGAAGCCGAGCGAGGTGCGCCGGAGCAGCTCCTCGACCGAGACGCCCGGAACCGACGGGACGACGTCCGAGCGCGCGAAGACGACGTTGAAGCCGTAGAGGTTCGCGCCGACGATCCTGTAGCCGAGCCGCTCGCCCAGCTTGGCCAGCGCAACCGGCGAGGCGCCGTGCGTGAGGTCGTCCGGGGCCTTGCGCCAGTCGAAGCCCGCGTCGTACGGCATCACGTAGTCCTCGAGCCCGAGAGCGGGGTGGGTCTCGGCGACGACGAAGCGCGGGTCGATGGCCTCCAACGCGTCCCAGAGCCAGTAATCGTTTCCATCGACGTCGATGGAGAGCAGGTCCACCTCGCCTTCGAATCCGGCTCCACGGACGACGTCATTGACGCTTTCGCGCGTCAGGAAAGCCTCGACGATCACGGGCGGACGCCGCTTCGTGTCCGGATGGCCGCGGTAGAAGCGCTGTGCCTGTCTCACGAGGTTCGCGTCGCCATCCACAAGCAGCCCGTGAAAGCCGAGATTCAGCAGGAGGTTCGCGCAGTTGCTCGCCACCACGCCGTCTCCCGCCCCGAGGTCGACGAGCGTGCGCGGTCCTTCCGCGGCGGCCGCGAGCAGGAAGAGCAACAGTCCGTCCTCGTCGGTCTGCGAGAAGACGCGGAAGCCCGTGTCCCACACGGATGGGAGCGCGGCGCCCTCTCGCGCAAGCCGCCGATATTCGAGAAACAGACGCCGCAGGGCGATCTTCGTCGCCGGCGAGGTTCGCTCGTCGAGCCGCCTCCGCCGGTCGATCTCGTCGAGCAGGCGGTGCGCGAGGTCCTTCGGGCCTCTCACGTCAGCCCACTCTTCGCGTCAGCTCGGGCCCGAGCTCGTCGAGCAACGGGCGGAATACAGGTCGGGGAGGCGCGGAGCCAAGACGGGCTCTTCTTCGGTCCTCGGCCAGCGTCCACGTCGCCAGCATGACGACGAGGGCCGCGGTCAGCACCTCCTCGCCGATCCCGAGCCGTGCGAGGGAAGCGCGAAGTCCCCACGGAACGTCGGCGCCGGCGGCGAGCCGCGCGATCAATTCGAGGTCCGGCTCGTCGCGCGTCGCGAACAGGGCCAGGAAGACGAGGTCGAGGCCGGGAATCCCTTCCAGCCACGCGCCCTCCCAGTCGACGGCACCGACGGCGTCCCCGTCGAGCAGCAGGTTCCGCCGCTGAAGGTCCCCGTGCATCGCGACGGCTGGAAGGTTGCCCACGACCGCCAGTGCAGGACCGATCTCGGGGTATGCCGCCACGATGTCCGCGGCGTGCCCACTCCACGCCGCCGAGCGGTCGAGCGGTGTTCGCGCGGGATCGGCCATGCGCAGGAGCCAATCCGCCGCAAGCGGAAACCACGCCTCAACGCGTTCTGCAGGCGGTGTCGAGCCTGAGGCGCGGTCCTCGACGGCCCAGAGACAGTCGGGCCCGCTCACCACCCGACGAAGCGCGGGGACCCCGCTGGCGGCGCGCTCGCGAATCGACTCGCGCTCGGCGAGCGCCCGCTCGAGGCGCTCGCTCGGGTTGACGTGCAGATGGACGACGAGCTGGGAGCCCGCCGAGTAGAGAAAGTGTGTCTTGGCCGGGTTGGAGGCGGCCAGAGGGGCGAGCGGGCCGAGCTCCCCGAGCTCGTCCGGGAGTCCGGGTGGGGGGAGGGGCGGAGCCCATTCGTGCCTCCCGAGCACGCCGGCGAGGCCGCCTCGAAGTGCGGCTCTGCCCGCGAGAACCGGGTCGCGGCGACGCCTCGCGACTCGACCAGCGGCGATCGCCTCCG
>JAWVDL010000350.1:0-2763 GCA_033857355.1 Gaiellaceae bacterium
ATCGCCCTGATCTCGAGTTCGCGCTCACGCACGTCGGCCATGTACTCCGGCGGCCGGAAGAGCATGTAGACGAGCGGGCCGATGAACGGCGGGACGATGCCCAGGATCACGGCCATCGTGACGAGCCACGGATCCTCGATCCGCCGACGCGCGTCCTTGTAGACCCAGAAGACGGTCGCGGCGTAGAAGACGACGACGAAGAAGAGCGTGAGCGACTGGGTCACGCGCCACGCGGCCGAGCTGAAGAAGTCGTGCAGGCTGCTGAACGCGCTCGCCGTGATCACAGGAGCAGCTTTCCGATCATGTAGCCGGCACCGAAGGCGAGCCCGACGATCGCCAGGACGACGAAGGCCGCGAGCGCGAGGACTCCGGCGGTCTCTCCACCACGGCTCATGGTACGGGTTCTAGCCATCCACGGAGAGATCGGCAAGGAGATAGAGCGACCCCGTGACGAGGACGGGGCCTGCCGGTCCGGCGAGCTCGCGGGCTCGACCGAGTGCAGCCACGGGATCCGCAATTGACTCGACATGCTCGAAGTACGGTTCGGCGCGGGCGGCGAGTTCCTTTGCGGCGAGCGAGCGCGAATTCGAGGACTCGGTCGCGACCAGGACGCCCCCGGCAGCCCGCAGGCGCTCGAGGATCCCCTCCGCATCCTTGTCCGAGAGGATCGAGACGCACAGGACGTAGTCGGCGCGAGGCAGGCGCTCGAGCAGCCAAGCCGCGGCGTCGGGCGTGTGCGCACCGTCCCAGATCTCCTCTCCTCGACGTTCGAGCCGCCCGGGAAGCCGGACCTCGACTTCGTGCTCGATTCGGCGCCCGAGAAACGCCTCTGCCGCCTCGCGCGCACCTCCGGGCCGGACGTCGGTGCCAGGCACGAGCCCTGACCATTCGGGCTCGCCGAGGACGACGATCGCGTCCGGCCCGGCGACGGCGAGCTTCTCGCGGGCAATCGCCTCGCGGGTGTCGCCCAGCACGTCCGTGTGCTCGAGGCCGACGTTCGTCAGGTGGACGACGCGCGCGTCGATCGTGTTCGTCGCGTCGAGCCGGCCGCCGAGGCCAGCCTCGACGACGGCGGCGTCGACGCGCTGCGCTGCGAACTCAGCGAGCGCGGCGGCCGTCAGCACCTCGAACTGCGTGGCGCCGTCCGCGTGCGGGCGGACGCGCTCGAGCGCGCCGACAAGCGTCTCGGGGTCGGTGTCGAGACGCTCCTGCCAGCCAGCGACATGCGGCGAGGTGTAGGCGCCGACACGCAGCCCTTCCGCCCGCAGCAGCTCCGCGATCGTCCGCGTCGCGGTGGACTTCCCTTTCGTCCCGACGACATGGATCGACGGATAGCGCCGTTGCGGCTCCCCGAGATCGGCGAGCAGTCGGCGCATCCGCTCGAGGCCGAACTCCTCGGGCCAGGGCGAGAGCGACTCGAGCCAGTCAACCGCCGATCGCATCGAGCTCGCGCCGGTAGCGGGCGAGCTTCTCGCGCTCGGCCTCGACGACCTCGGCCGGTGCGCTGCCCACGAAGCGCTCGTTCGCGAGCATGCCCTCGGCGCGGGCGATCTCCCGGCGCAGACGCTCGATCTCCGCTGACGCGTCGCCGTTGCCTCCACCGGCGCGCTCGGGCTTCACGACCGCGTCGAAGATGCGCTTCTCCTCTCCCTCGAGCTTCGGCAGGATGCCGCTCCGCCGGAAGATCGTCGCGGCCTCCTGGACCGCCGCGAGCGCATTTGCCTCGGCGTCGTCTCCCGCCTCCGGCCACGGCGCGACGATCAGCCGGCACTCGCGCGCCGGCAGGCTCGTCCAGATCTCCTCGGTCACGTGCGGCATCGCGGGGTGCAGGAGCTTCAGCAGCCGCTCGAGTGCCGCGACCGCCGTGGCCCTCGCGTCGGCATCGCCTTCGTACAGCCTCTGCTTCACGGCCTCCGCGTACCAGTCGCAGAAGTCGTCGAACGTGACGTGGTACAGCTCGGTGACGAGGTGCGAGAAGTCGAGCTCGCCGATCAGGCGCTCGACCTCGCGCTGGGCCTGGGAGAGGCGCGCGAGGATCCAGCGCTCCTCGAGCGTCCCCGGCCGCTCGTCGGGCGTCGCGCCTTCGCTGGCCTGCAGGATCAGCCGCGCGACGTTCCACAGCTTGTTCGCGAGCTTGCGGCCCTCTTCGAGCGCGCCCTCCGAGAACCTGACGTCCTGCGACGAGGCCATCTTCATCAGGCCGTAGCGGGTCGCGTCGGCGCCGTAGGCGTCCATCGCAGCGAGCGGGTTCATTCCGGTGCCGAGGCTCTTCGACATCCTGCCGCCGGCAGGCGCGTGGACGAGCGAGTGGATGACGACGTCGTGGAACGGGAGGTCGCCCATCATCTCCAGGCCGGAGAAGATCATCCGGTTCTCCCAGAGCCGGATGATGTCCCGTGCGGTCGTGTTCATGTCGCCCGGGTAGAAGGTGCGGAGATCCTCGGTGTCGTCCGGCCAGCCGAGCGTCGCGAACGGCCAGAGCGCGGACGAGAACCACGTGTCGAGCACGTCCGTCGACCGGGTCAGCTCGCGGGAGCCGCACTCCGCACACGCCTCGGGCTCGGTCTCCTCCAAGGTCTCGTGCCCCTCGGGGCACTCCCAGACCGGCAGCTGATGACCCCACCAGATCTGACGGGAGATGTTCCAGTCGGGCGCGTCCTCGAGCGACGAGATCGCGAACCGGTGCTGTGACTCCGGGTGATAGCGGATGCGGCCCGATCGCAGCGCTTCGAGCGCGGGCTGCTTCAGCTCCTCCATCGCGCA
>JAWVDL010000351.1:0-3271 GCA_033857355.1 Gaiellaceae bacterium
GTGCACGAAGGTCGAGGACGACGGCTCGCAGCTCACGGTCCATTTCGGCGAGGGCGAGACGGTGCAGGGCGACCTGATGCTGGTCTCCGTCGGACGCGGCCCGACCGTCGAGAACCTCGGCCTCGAGACGATCGGCGTCGAGCTCGACCGGCGCAAGGGCATCGCCGCGGACGAGCACCGCCGCACGACGGTCCCGCACATCTACGCGGTCGGCGACTGCGCCGGCTACTGGCAGCTGGCACACACCGCCTTCCGCGAAGGGGAGGTCGCGGCCGAGAACGCGATGGGCCACGACGCCGTGGTCGACCCGCGCGGCGTGCCCCGTCCCATCTACACCGATCCGGAGATCGCCGGCGTCGGGCTGACGGAGGCCGAGGCGCGCGAGCAGTACGGAGACGACGTCGCGGTCGGCCAGTTCCCCTGGGTCGCGAACGCCCGCGCAGTTATGCAGAACGCGACGGTCGGCTGGGTCAAGTCGATCCACGAGACCCGCTACGGCGAGCTGCTCGGGCTCGTCATGGTCGGCCCGCACGTCACCGATCTGATCGAGGCGGGCGTGGTCGCCCTCGATGCCGAAGCAACGGTCGAGACGGTCGCCGACGGGATGGCGGCGCATCCGACGCTGTCCGAGGCGATCAAGGAAGCCGGGCTCGTCGCGCTCGGACGGGCGATCCACCTACCGCCGAAGCGCAAGGCCGCCGCCAAGGCCTAGAACACGCGTTCGAAGGCGGCCGTATCTTCACCCCGGGGGTCGTCGTTGCAATCACGTGGCAGCGGCCGTCCCCGAGTCACAGCCAGCACTCCATGAGATCGCCTTCGAGCGGCTCTACCGGCGCTACGTCAAGGACGTGTACCGGTACACGCTCGCGCTGCTGCAGAATCCGGCTGACGCCGAGGACGTCACCCAGACGACGTTCCTCAACGCGTGGCGCGCGTACCGCCGCGGCGTCGAGCCGGTCAAGCCCCACAACTGGCTGATCAAGATCGCGCACAACGCCGCGCGCACCCGTTACGCGGTCAGTGCTCGCCGGCCGCAGGAGGTCGCGTTCGACGAGAACGCCCACGAGCTTCCGGTTCCCGCCGAGGAGGCTTCCGAGCTCCAGGGTGTGCTCCAGGCGCTCGCCAAGCTTCCGTTCAACCAGCGCGCCGCGCTCGTGATGCGCGAGCTCGAGGGCCGCTCGTACGGCGAGATCGCCGAGGCGCTCGAGGTCTCCGTGTCGGCGGTCGAGACGCTGATCTTCCGCGCCCGGCGTTCGCTGCGCCTCAATCGGACCAAGCTGCGCGCGCTCGGCGCGATCCAGGTGCCGCCCTCCCTCGCGACGTTCTTCGAGAGCGGTGGCGGCGCGGTGGTGGGCAGCGGCTCGATCGTCGGGGCCGGGCTGCTGGCGAAGGCCGCGGTCGTGATCGCCACCGGGATCGCCGCTGGAGGCGTGGGCTTCAGCGCCGTGCATGCCGCCGACCGCGTCCGTCCGACCGGCGCCGCCGCGGAGGTCTCGGCTCCCCACTTCCCCCTGGTTGCGACTCCTCTCTCTCCGGTCACGCGCCTCGTCTCGCGGCCGGCTCGCGCCGCGGACGCTACCGCGCCCGTCGGCCACGTCGCGCGCACCATGAACCGTGCGCACGTCCACACGGTCGGCCCGGCTGCCGCGGACGACGCGACCACGGCCGCGACTCCCGTCGCTCGAACGGGAAGCGCGGCGCCGCCGCCGCCCGCCGCTCCGAGCGCGCCTCGGCGGTCCGACCCTCCCTCGTCGACCGCGACGAGCACGGTCGCCCGGACGACGCCGATCGTGACCAGCGTCGTGGCGAACGCACCGCCTACGCCCGCCGTGTCAAGCCCAATTCAGGTTCCGGCGGTTCCGCCCGCTCCGCCGCTTCCCCAGCCCGATCTGCCGCCGCTTCCGAAGCTTCCCTAGCAAACCCGACCGCAAGATCTGCGCGTTTGGGGTATCTACTTAGGCAATGGCGCCTGCCCTCGCGCAGCGTTCCCGCACGGATCGCGCCTTCGAGCGGCTGTACCGGAGACACGTCGCGGACGTCTACCGATATTCGCTCGCGGTCCTCCGCAACCCCGCCGACGCCGAAGACGTCACGCAGACGACCTTTCTCAACGCGTACCGGGCGTTCACGCGTGGCGAGCGGCCGGATGCCGCGCAGAACTGGCTGATCAAGATCGCGCACAACGTGTGCCGTCAGCGCTTCCGCAACTCCGCGCGGCGTCCGCACGAGGTCGCCTTCGACGACGAGATCGCCGCGCCGATCGTCCACGAGCACGAGGGACCGAGCGCGGAGGACATTCGCCGCGGCCTCGGCCAGCTCGCGTTCAACCAGCGGGCGGCGCTCGTCGCGCGCGAGCTCGAGGGCCGCTCATACGCCGAGATCGGCGAGATCCTCGGCCTCTCGGTCGCGGCCGTCGAGACATTGATCTTTCGCGCGAGGCGCGCGCTCCGCGAGCAGCTCGAAGGCTCGCTGACCTGCGTCGAAGCCGAGCTGGCGATCTCGAGGCAGCTGGACGGGCGGCTGGCACGAGGTGGCAAGGGCGCGCTGCGGGCGCACCTGCGCGAGTGCGGCGAGTGCGCGACGTTCGCGCGCCGCCTGCGCGCGCAGCGATCGGCGCTGAAGGCGCTCGGCGCGGTGCCGATTCCCGGCACCCTGGCGTCGTTCTTCGGGGGGACGAGCGTGGGCTCCGGCGTGATCGCGCTCAAGGTCGGCGCAATCGCCGCCGCCTTCGTGGCCGCGGGAGCCGTCACCTCCGCCGAGGTGAAGCACGTGCCCTGGGGCAGTGCGCACCGGCCGGCTGTTGCAGCTGCCGCCGCCGCTACTCCTTCCGTCGTCGCGCCGGCGCTCCAGGCGCGGCCTGCCGCGTCCTCGGTCCGATCGTCTCGCACCCCGGTCGCAAAGATCTCGGTCCACCGGAAGCTGCAGAAGTCCGCTCCGAGTGCGGGAGCGCGGCCGGCCGTCCGGTCCTCGAGCGCGACCAAGATCAACGAGCGCGCACAGTCGCACTCGCGAGGTCGCCCGCCGAACGACCAGGGCGGGCACGACAACGCGTCTCCGGCCCGGCGAAAGCTCGGCGGCTCGCACGGGAACAACTCGCACCGCGGTGCGCCCCCCAAGTCGGATCACGGCGGTGGCGGCGCTGATCCATCCGGCAGCCAGAACGGCGGCGGCGACAAGCATGGCGGCGGGAACGGGAAAGGTCTCCCCGAGGTCAGCGTGCCGCAGGTCCCCGTCAGCGTTCCCGACCCGCTCAAGCCGAAGATCAAGCCCT
>JAWVDL010000352.1:0-5661 GCA_033857355.1 Gaiellaceae bacterium
CCATCGGTCGCGGCTCCTCGTGCGCTTCCTTCCCGCTGCGCAGGAGCAGCGCGACGCCTAGCACCGCGGCGAACAGGATGAGCTCCTCGCCGAGCGTGTCGAACCCGCGGTAGTCGAACACGACCGCCGCTACGACGTTCGAGGCGTGCCGCTCGGGGACGGCGACGCGATTGAGGAGCATCCCGTACGGGCCGGGGTAGTGCCCGAAGTCCGGGAGACCCGCGATCCCCCACGCCAGCACCAGTGCGAGCCCGAATGCGCCCACGCCGAAGACCGCCAGCCGCGCGCGCTGGGTCACTCCGGTCTCCCACGCTCGCGCGCGCGCACCTTCGCCAGCCCGAGCAGGATCACGACCGGGAAGGCGCCGCAGCCGACCGCGACGGCCGACAGCGCGACGTCCGGAGCCTGGAAGACGACGAAGAGCAGGACGAGCGCGAGCCAGTAGATCGCGTTCACGAGGGTCTGGCGCAGCACGTCTCGGGCGAGGACCACCGCGAGCCCCGCGGCGCCGACGACGACCATGCTGACGAGCTGGACCGGGATCACCTCTGGACCCTCGCCGCGCGCGCGACCGCGATCGTCGTGATCGGGTTGGCGATCAACAGGAGGAGGGCGACTCCGACAGACGCAGCGGTCGCCGTGGAGTGCGCGCCCTCCTCGACGAGGAGCGCCACGATGAGCAGGATCGGCCCGAGCGTGGCCGCGGCAGACGCGTAATGGAGTCGCGCGAACGCATCTCTGCCGAGCGCGACGCCGAGCACGCAGACGAGCTCAGCCGCCACGGCGAGCCAGACCAGCACGTGGACGACCACCCCGTGCGCCGTCATGCGTCCCGCTCCAGGAAGCGCGCGAAGGCGAGCGTGGCGAGAGGTCCCGCGACCGCGAGGGCGAGCGCGACGTTGGTGTAGATCGAGCGCTTGAATCCCTCCGAGAGCAGCAACAAGGCGACCGTCGTGACCGTGCCGGCGCATTGCACCGCGACCAGCGCGTCCACCCGCGGCGCGCGCACGACCACCGCGAGCGGGACGAGGAGCGAGGCGATCAGGACGGTCGACGCGACGAGCCAGACGTTCAGAGCGGCTCCCCTTTCGCCCGATCAGAGTCGAGCACGTGCATCAGGACCACGCCGCGCTCGGCGTCGACGTCCACGGCATAGGAGTTCGGCGCGACCGATCCGAGCGCGCCGACGAGCGCTCGCCGGCCTGCCGCGGCCTGGTCGCCGCCTTTGGTCGGCAACGCGTACTCGACGAGCGCGCCGCCAGGGCGACCCCGGAGCAGCGCGAGAACGATCAGAGCAAAGTCGCGAACGAGGTACCACGGCAGGGCTCCGGCACGAAGCACGAGTCGGTAGTCGAGCCGGTAGCGGTAGAGACCCTGGCGGCCGAGCAGCGCGCCCAGACCGACCGCGAGCGCCGCAGCCATCGCGCCGGCGTAGAGGGCCTCCTTCGAGAAGGCGCCCACGTAGAGGAGCCACAGGAAGAGCAGCAGGATCCACCAGAACGCGGCTGCGGCGACGGCTCTCATGCGCCTCCTTTACCTCCGCACGCCGGCCTGCAATCGCGCGCATCCAAAAGGGCTCGGCGTGCGTTACCAAGATGTGGAGAGGGCGGCTCCGCTGCGGCTCCGAGTGCTCGTCGTCGACGATCACACGACCTACCTCAAGGCGCTGGAGGCCGTGCTCGCGACCGAGTGCTCGATCGACGTCGTAGGCCGAGCGGCGAACGGGCGCGAGGCGGTCGCCCTGGCGCTCTCGCTCGACCCGGACGTGATCGTGCTCGACATCCGGATGCCGGTGCTCGACGGGTTTGAGACCATGCGGCGGCTACGCGAGCTCCACTCGCCCGCGGCGGTCCTCGTGCTGACGGCCTCCGACGATCCCCGAGATGCCGAGCGCGCGTTCGAGCTCGGCGCCGTCGGATTCATCCCGAAGGAGAAGCAGGACACTCTGGTCCCCGCGCTGATCGAGATCGGGGCGCAGCTCGAGCGGCCGCGGTCGGCGCTGCGCTGACGACTCGGTCAGTCAGCCTCGACGTCGGCGAGCACGACCGCACCCGCTGCGACCACGGCCGACGCTCCCACCGTTACGTGGTCGCCGACGACCGCGGCCATCCCGACCAACGCGTCCTCCCCGATCCGCACGTTGTCCGCGACGTTTGCGCCGGACTCGACCGTCGCGAACGCTTCCACCTCGGTGTGCTGCCCGACTAGCGCGCCGCGCCCGATCACCACGTGCTCGCCGATCCGGCTGCGCGCGCCGACGACCGCTCCGGGGGCGACGATCGCGCCCTTGCGGACCGCCGAGGAGCGCGCCACGTGGGCCTTCGGGTGCACGAGGCCGTCGATCGTCCAGCCGGCCGCGCGCAAACGCCCGACGATCAGGCGCCGCGACCGCTCGCCCGTCCCGACGAGGGCGCGGGCCGCCCCGGTCTCCTCCAGCCAGCTCACCGGGAGATCGTGGACGGTCGTCCCGACGCGGCTGCGGTCGAAGGGCTCCAGCAGGCCGGCGATCTCGAGCCCGGTCTCCGTCGCGAAGTCGACCACGTCCGCCGCGAACGAGCTCGTTCCGACGACGTAGAGCCTGCTGGGACGCACCGGGGAGCGAGCGTAGCGTTTAGAGCGGCGACCGCCGCGGTACCCCCGCGCCATGAGCGAGCTCGGCTATGCCCTGTCCTCCGAGGAGCACGCGCCGGGGGAGCTCGTTCGGAATGCCGCGCGCGCCGAGGAGGCCGGCTTCACGTTCGCCCTGATCTCGGATCACATCCATCCCTGGGTCGACGCCCAGGGTCACAGCGCCTTCGTCTGGAGCGCGATCGGCGCGATCGCACAGGCGACGGAGCGGCTGAAGCTCGGGACGGGCGTGACCTGCCCGATGATTCGCATCCACCCTGCGATCGTCGCCCACGCGGCCGCGACCTGCGCGCTCCTGATGGAGGGCCGCTTCTTCCTCGGCGTCGGGAGCGGCGAGAACCTGAACGAGCACGTGACGGGCGCCAAGTGGCCCGCGCCCGACGAGAGGCTCGAGATGCTGGAGGAGGCCGTCCAGGTGATACGCCTGCTCTGGAAAGGCGGCTACCAGACGCACCGTGGCAAGCACTACACCGTCGAGCACACGCGGATCTTCGACTTGCCCGACGAGCCGATCGAGGTCGCGGTCGCGGCGATGCAGCCGAAGGCCGCTGAGCTCGCGGGCCGGATCGGCGACTCGTTCGTGAACGTCACGCCCGACGAGGAGCTCGTCGCGAAGTTCGACGCCGGCGGAGCGAAGGGCAGGAGCAAGTACGGCCAGGTCACCGGATGCTTTGCGAAGACCGAAGACGAGGCCAGGAAGAAGGTCGCGGAGGTCTGGCCGAATGCCCTCGTCGAAGGGGCGGCGTCGCAGGAGCTGCCCTATCCCGAGCATTTCGAGCAGGTGGCCGAGGCCGGCGACCCGGCCGACCTCGAGATGCCGCTCGGCCCGGATCCCGAGCCCTGGCTCGAGCAGATCAAGGCTTTCGAGGAGGCCGGGTTCACCCACGTCTACCTACACCAGATCGGGCAGGACCAGGACGCGTTCTTCGAGTTCGCGAAGCGCGAGCTGATCGCCCGATGACGTCGACCAGGAGGTTCTCCGTGCGAATTCCCCGTCCCTCACCCACGTTCGTCGTGGCCTGTCTGGCGCTGCTCGTCGCACTCGGCGGGACCGGCTACGCGGCGATCAAGCTGCCTGCGAACAGCGTGACGTCGGTCCAGGTCAAGGACCGCTCGCTGCTCGGCAAGGACTTCAAGGCCGGCCAGCTCCCCGCCGGTCCTCCGGGACCAGCCGGACCCGCAGGGCCCGCCGCCGCAGGACGATGGGCGCTCGTCCTGCCGAACGGGACGATCGCCGCTCAGTCCGGCGGGATCACCGCCCGCAAGGCCGGCGACGGCTACTACGTCCTCGACTTCACGTCCTCGGTCGTCGGGAAGCTGATCTTCACGTCTCCCGCGCGGAGCTCCGAGGATCGCAACGCGCCCGGCGGGATCCAGGCGGGGCCGTGCGTCACCACCCAGGAGGGCGACGGCTGCGCGACCGGCAACGACCCCCGGTTCGTCGCCGTCTTCACGTACGACGCGGGCTCGGCTCAGCGCTCGGACCACGCGTTCTACGTCGCGGTCTCGGGCTAGGCCCCGGCTCAAGGCGGCCGCGGGCTCCGTCGGAGCTCGCGGCCGCTTCCATAGAATCGAGGGCGTGGAGGCGCGCTCGCAGCTGAAGGTCGGCGACACGAGCTACGCGATCTTCCGCCTCGACTCGCTGCAGTCCCGCTACGACGTCGGCCGGCTGCCGTACACGCTTCGCATCCTGCTCGAGAACGCGCTCCGCACCGGCGACGAGGGGGATGTCGAGGCGATCGCGACCTGGGTGGCGACCGACGAGCCGTCCCGCGAGATCTCGTTCATGCCGGCCCGTGTCCTCCTGCAGGACTTCACCGGCGTTCCGTCGGTCGTCGACCTGGCGGGGATGCGGAACGCGATGGCCGACCTCGGCGGCGATCCGCAGAAGATCAACCCGATGATCCCGTCGGAGCTCGTGATCGACCACTCCGTCCAGGTGGACGAGTTCGCCACGCGCTTCGCGTTCGCGCGCAACGTCGAGCTCGAGTTCGAGCGGAACCGCGAGCGCTACGCGTTCCTGCGCTGGGGTCAGACGGCGTTCCGCGACTTCAAGGTCGTCCCGCCCGGCACCGGGATCGTCCACCAGGTCAACCTCGAATACCTGGCTCGAGTGGTCGAGTCGCGCGACGGCATGGCCTTCCCGGACACGCTCGTCGGGACCGACTCGCACACGACGATGGTGAACGGGCTCGGCGTGCTCGGCTGGGGCGTCGGCGGGATCGAGGCCGAGGCCGCGATGCTCGGCGAGGCGCTCTCGATGCTCGTGCCCCAGGTCGTCGGCTTCAGGCTCACCGGAGCGCTGCCAGAGGGCGCCACCGCGACGGATCTCGTGCTCACGGTGACCGAGCTCCTGCGCAAGACCGGCGTCGTGGGCAAGTTCGTGGAGTACTTCGGCATCGGGCTCGAGTCGCTGCCGCTCGCCGACCGCGCGACGCTCGGGAACATGTCCCCGGAGTACGGCGCGACCTGCGGCTTCTTCCCCGTCGACGACCTGACGCTGACGTACCTGCGCCTGACCGGCCGGCCCGAGGAGCGGATCGCGCTCGTCGAGGCGTACTGCAAGGAGAACTTGCTCTGGCACGACCCGAGCGAGGAGCCGACCTACTCGCAGGTGGTCGAGCTGGACCTCTCCAGCGTCGTGCCGAGCCTCGCGGGCCCGCGGCGCCCGCAGGACCGCGTCCCGCTCTCCGAGGCGAAGTCGTCGTTCCTCGACTCGCTGTCGACGTTCGGCGTCGACTACACCAACGGGACCCAGGACAAGGATCTCGCGGACACGTTCCCCGCGAGCGACCCGCCCGGCGAGAGCCAGCCCGGCGCCAAGCCGCTTCCGGACACGGATCGCGCACCGACGTCGACGATCGCGCCACAGCGGCACTCGGTGCCCGTCGCGGGCGAGGACTACGAGCTCGAGCACGGCTCCGTTGTGATCGCGGCGATCACGAGCTGCACGAACACGTCGAATCCCCAGGTGATGATCGGGGCCGGGCTGCTCGCGAAGAAGGCGGTCGAGCGGGGCCTGAGCCGCAAGCC
>JAWVDL010000353.1:0-2747 GCA_033857355.1 Gaiellaceae bacterium
ACGGGATCGATCGGGCGCCAGGCACTCGAGATCGTCGCAGCGAACCCTGAGCTCGAGCTTGCGGCTGCCGCGTCGGGCTCGCAGCCCGTCGACGGCCTCGCTCCGCACACACAGGTCGGAGGCGACCTGACGGAGCTGCTCGAGCGCTCGCAGCCGGACGTCGTCCTGAACGCCGTCGTCGGCTTCGCGGGCTTGCCGGCGACGCTCTGGGCGCTCGAGCACGGCGTCGACCTTGCTCTTGCGAACAAGGAGAGCCTCGTCGCAGCCGGGGAGCTCGCGCTCGAGGCGCAAAGGCGTGGGGGAGGCCGGCTGATTCCGGTCGACAGCGAGCATTCTGCCGCGTTCCAGTGCCTCGAAGGCCGCGCGCCCGAGACCGTCGACTCGCTCGTCCTCACGGCCTCCGGGGGCCCCTTCCGTGGCCGCTCGCGCGCAGAGCTGGCAGATGTGACGCCGGAGGAGGCGCTGGCGCATCCCACGTGGGACATGGGCCCCAAGGTGACAACCGATTCGGCCACGCTTGCGAATAAAGGTCTCGAGGTGATCGAAGCGCATTTCCTGTTCGGGCTCGACTACGACGCGATCGAGGTGGTCGTCCATCCGACCTCGACGGTGCACGCGCTCGTCCGTTTCCGTGACGGCGGAGTGCTGGCGCACCTCGGCTATCCGGACATGCGCGTCCCGATCTCCTTCGCGCTCACGTACCCCGAGCGTGCTGCTACTTCGGTGCCTGCGTTGGACCTTTCCCAGGGACTGTCTCTCGAGTTCGAGCCGCCGGACCTCGACGCATTCCCGCTACTCGGGCTCGCCCGCGAGGCAGGCGAGCGCGGCGGAACGTACCCGTGTGCGTACAACGCTGCGAACGAGGTCGCCGTCGCCGCGTTCCTCGACCGTCGCCTGTCGTTTCTCGGCATTGCAGACGTCGTCGAGGCCGCGCTGGACGCGGCCGACGGAGCACCCGCACGCGACCTCGACGAGCTCGTCACGGCTGACGCGCAGGCCCGAGCGCTCGCAGAGCGAAGGCTGGTAGCGGCTTGAACGTCGTCATCGCCATCCTGGGCCTGGAGCTCCTTGTGGTCGTCCACGAGGCCGGTCACTTCTTCACCGCCAAGGCTGTGGGGATGAAGCCGCAGCGCTTCTACGTCGGCTTTCCGCCGGCACTCCTGAAGGCGAACTGGCGCGGCGTCGAGTACGGGCTTGGCGCGATCCCGCTCGGCGGATTCGTATCCCTTCCGGGCATGCAGCGCCCCGCGCCGTCCGACGTCGACACCTGGTTCGGCGGCGCGGTTCGCCAGGAACCGACGCTGACCGCCCCCGTCCAGGCGCTCAAGCGCGCGCTCGAGGCCGACGACCTGCCGGAGGCTCGCGCACTGATCGGCCGCCTCGAGACGGCGCTCGACGAGGTGGAGCTGACCGGCACGCCCGCCCGGCTCGCGGCACGTGGCCTGCGCGAGCTGCGCAACGGTCTCACAGGGGCGCCCTACTGGAGCCTGCCGGCATGGAAGCGAGTCGCGGTCAGCTTCGCCGGGCCGGCCGTCAACCTCGGGCTCGCGCTCGCGCTGCTGACCACGCTGGGAGTGATCGCGAGCGGGGGCTACCGCATCGGCTTCGTGTTCCATTCGACGAAGTCCGGCACGACGAGCCAGGTCGACGCGATCCAGCGCGGCTCGCCGGCCCAACAGATCGGCCTGCGACCCGGCGACCGAGTCATCGGGATCAACGGGCGGCGGCTGACCCCGCAGGGAATCCACGACACGATCACGTCTTCGCAGGGGCAGCCGATCAAGATCGCCGTCGAGCGGGCGGGCCGCCTCCTGACGCTCGGCCCCGTACGGCCGAGGGCCGTCTCGAAGCTCTCCGTCCCCGCCGCGGCCGAGAACTCGGTCCGCGTGAGCTGGGCCGTCCTCAAGGGAACGGCGGTCGGTCTCGGCCACCTCTTCTCGGGCCGGAACCGCCACGAGCTCGCAGGCCCGGTCGGTGTCGTGCAGATCTCGTCCACCGCCGCGTCGCAGGGCGCGGAGGAATACCTGTGGCTTCTCGGCCTGATCAGCCTCAGCCTGGGCGCGTTCAACCTGCTTCCCGTCCTTCCCCTCGACGGCGGCCACATCCTGCTCTCGACCATCGAGGGCGTGCGCCGCAGGGCGCTCGGCAGGGCCGTGTACGAACGCTTCGCGGCCCTCGGGATCGCGCTCGTCCTCGTCCTCGCATTTATCATCCTGACCAGCGACATCGGGCGGCTCGGCGGCGGATAGGCGCTGGCTAGACTGGCTTGGAGATGGCCAGCGAGAGGCAAATTCACGTCGGAAACGTCGCCATCGGCGGCGGTGCACCGGTCGTCATCCAGTCGATGACGCTCACACCGACTCGCGACGTCGAGGCGACGACGGCGCAGATCGCCGCGCTCGCCTCAGCGGGGTGCGAGCTCGTTCGCTGCGCGGTGCCGAAGATCGAGGACGCCGAGGCGCTCCGCACCATCGTTCGCCTCTCGCCGCTGCCCGTCATCGCGGACATCCACTTCAACGCGTCCCTCGCCCTGAAGGCAATCGACGCAGGCGTTGCCGCGGTGCGCATCAACCCCGGGAACATCGGTGGCCCCGACAAGGTGGCGCTCGTCGTCGAGGCTGCGCGCCGTGCCGGGATCCCGATGCGGATCGGCGCGAACTCCGGCTCGCTGCCGAAGCACCTCGACGAGCTCGCGCAGCACGACCAGGCCGAAGCGTTGGTCGCCGCCGCGCTCGAGGAGGTCGAGC
>JAWVDL010000354.1:0-4811 GCA_033857355.1 Gaiellaceae bacterium
GGCACCAGCACCCGTCCACGCCGCTCGAAGAGCCACGCGACCGCGCCGGTCGAGCCGAGGTTGCCGTCGTTCTTGGCGAAGGCACTGCGAACATCGGCGGCCGTGCGGTTGCGGTTGTCAGTGAGCGCCTCGACGAGTACGGCGACGCCTTCCGGCCCGTAGCCCTCGTAGATCACCGTCTCGTAGGCGGCCGCGTCGGCGTCGGCGCCCGAGCCGCGCGCGATCGCGCGATCGATGTTGTCCTTCGGCATGGAGTACGACTTGGCCTTCTCGATCGCATTCGCGAGCGCCAGGTTCCCGGACGGATCCGGCCCGCCGTCGCGCGCCGCGACGATGATCGCGCGCGAGAGCTTGGAGAAGAGGACGCCGCGCTTCTTGTCCGCCGCGCCCTTCTTGTGCTTGATGGACGCCCACTTGCTATGACCGGACATGCGCCTCCTGTCGTACCAGTTGCAAAAATCGCTCGTGCACGCGCGTGTCGTCGGTGAGCTCGGGGTGGAAGGACGCGACGAGGAACCGCCCGTCGCGCAGCAGCACCGGCTCGCCCTCGTACTCGGCCAGCGTCTCGATTCCCGGGCCCTCGTCGACGACGCGCGGGGCGCGGATGAACACGCCGCGGAGCGGCTCGTCGTCGCCGTCGAGGCGCAGATCGGCTTCGAAGCTGGCCACCTGGCGTCCGTAGCCGTTTCGCTCGACGGCCAGATCGATCAAGCCGAGGTGATTGCGGTCGAGAAGGATCATCCCGGCGCAGGTGCCGAAGATCGGTGCCGCAAACCGCTCGATCGCCTCCTCCAGGCCGTAGAGCCGGATCAACCGGAGAATCGCGGTCGACTCGCCGCCCGGGATGATCAACCCGTCGAGCCCTTCGAGCTGCTCGGGCTTCCGCACCTCGACGACGCCCACGCCGAGCCGCCGCAGCATCGCCGCGTGCTCGCGAAAGTTCCCCTGAACCGCCAGAACCCCGATCGTCTCCACGCCTCGATTGTAGAGGCGCACCTGCAATCAGCCGGGTTTACGGGGCGCGGCTTGCGGACCAGTCGGCCCGGAATGCGACGCGGCCTGCCGAAGCTCCGCTTACGGCGAAGGTGTAGCGCTCCCGGGCCGGCAGACGGCCGAGCTCGATCGAGCGCGCCTCTGCCAGACGACCGTTGAAGATCCGGGCGCCGTCGCTCAGCCGCACCACGAACAACCGACCCGCCGCGGAGACGCGGCCCGCATGCACGAGAAGCCGAACGTGCTCGCCAGGGCCGACGGTGATCTCGGCGCGCTGCGCGTACCTCAAGTCCACGGAGACGCTCGGCGAAGGTGGAATGCTCTGCTGCTTCGCTCTCGCACCTGCCGCGCTGGCGATCGCGACCGTGAGCAGCGAGACAGCGACGGCTGCAAACGCCGCGAGCAGCAGGCGGTGCACGCTCGGGAGATAGCTCATGTCCTCATCATCGGCAGCCGAGGTGCGCTTGTCGCTCGTCGCTTCGGGGTCGGCGACAAGCCCGTTCCGGGTGAAGGGGTTACCCCATCCAGGCGCCGTTGTTCTGGTCGATCGCCTGCCCGGTGACGCCGCGGGCGTCGTCGGAGAGGAGCCACGCGACGGTGCCCGCGATCTCCTCCGGTCCGCTCATCCGCCCCATCGGCACCTCGCGCATGGCGCGCTCGTAGGCCTCCTCGCGGGTGCCCGGCATCGCGTCCAGGCCCTCCCACGTCATCTCGGTCTCGACCCATCCGGGGCAGACCGCGTTCACCTGGACGTTCTCTGGAGCCAGCTCGGCAGCGAGCGAGCGCACAAGGCCGAGAAGGCCCGCCTTCGAGGCGCTGTAGCCCGTGTAGTCGGGAACCGCGATTCGCGCGAGGATCGAGGCCGTGACGACAACGTGACGCGTCGCAGGCCCGGGCGCGAGGTGGCGCTGGGCCGCCCGGATGCAGCTGTAGGTGCCGACGAGGTTCGTTGCGACGAGATCCTCGAAGCGATCCTCCGGGCCGGGCGTGTTCGGGCCGCCGATGCCCGCGTTCGCGATCAGCGCGTGGATCGCGCCCAACCGCGCGGCGGTGCCCGCGAAGGCGTCGTCGACAGCGCTGCGGTCGCGGATGTCGCAGGAGACGCACTGCACCGGGCCCGCGAGCGTCCTTGCCGTCTCGTCGAGGCGGCCACGGTCGCGGGCGAGCAAGGTCAGCGCCGCGCCCTCCGCGGACAGCCGCTGGGCGATCGCGCGTCCGATTCCCGTCCCGGCGCCGGTGACGACGACGTGCCGACCCGAGAAGCGCTCGGTGTCTACCAGCCTCTGGTCTCGAGGAGCTCTTCGGGCGCGAGGGTCGCGGTCGAGAGTCCGCTCATCGCGTCGCCGAGGCCCTGCGAGACGCGCGCGAGCACGCCGGCGTCCGCGTAGTGCGTCGTCGCCTCGACGATCGCCTTCGCGCGCCGTTCCGGGCTGTCCGACTTGAAGATCCCGGAGCCGACGAAGACGCCGTCGGCGCCGAGCTGCATGCAGAGCGCGGCATCGGCCGGAGTCGCGATCCCCCCGGCGGTGAACGTCACGACCGGAAGCCGGCCGTTCTCGGCGACCCAGCGGACGAGGTCCGCCGGTGCCTGGAGGTTCTTCGCCTCGCTGTACAGCTCGGTCTCGTCGAGGGAGCCAAGGCGCTTGATCGCCCCGAAGACCGAGCGCATGTGCGTCACGGCGTTGACGATGTCTCCGGTGCCGGCCTCGCCCTTCGTGCGGATCATCGCGGCGCCTTCGCCGATCCTGCGCAGGGCCTCGCCGATGTTCGTGCAGCCGCAGACGAAGGGGACGGTGAACTTCCACTTGTCGATGTGGTTGGCCGTGTCCGCTGGAGTCAGGACCTCGGACTCGTCGATGTAGTCGACCTCGAGGGCCTCCAGGATCTGCGCCTCGACGAAGTGCCCGATGCGCGCCTTCGCCATGACCGGGATCGTCACGGTCTCCTGGATCTCGCGAATCTTGTCCGGATCGGCCATGCGCGCGACTCCGCCGTCACGGCGGATGTCAGACGGAACCCGCTCGAGCGCCATGACCGCGACCGCACCGGCCTCCTCGGCGATCTGCGCCTGGTCGGCGGTGGTCACGTCCATGATCACCCCGCCCTTGAGCATCTCGGCGAGGCCGCTCTTGACTCTCATGGTGCCGAGCTCAGCCATGGCCATATCCTAGCGACCGTGTTCCCCTGGGATTCGGAATGGCAGGGACGGCTCGAGAAGCGGACGATCGAGTCGGAAGCACTGCGCGGCAACCCGCTCGGCGACCCGCACGTCCGGCCGGTCTACGTCTACGTGCCACCTGCGTACGACGAGGAGCCGGACCGGCGCTATCCGTCCATCTACGTGATCCAGGGCCTCACCGGCCAGGTCGACATGTGGCTCGGCCGAAAGCGCTGGGGTGGCCGCACCTTTCCGGAGCTGACGGACGAGCTCTTCGCCTCGGGGGATGTCCCGCCGTGCATCGTCGTCTTCGTCGACGCGTGGACGCGCTACGGCGGCAGCCAGTACGTCGACTCGCCCGCCGTGGGCCGCTACCACACCTACCTTTGCGACGACCTCGTGCCCTGGGTCGACCGCGAGTACCGGACGCTCGCCGCGGCCGCGCACCGCGGCATCCACGGGAAGTCGAGCGGCGGCTACGGCGCGCAGATCACGCCCATGCTGCGGCCAGACTTGTTCGGCGCGTTCGCGTCGCACGCGGGCGACGCGCTCTTCGAGTGCTGCTTCCTGCCGGAGTTCTCGACGGTCGCGCGGGCGCTCGCGCGCGAGTACGACAGCTCGCCGCAGCGCTTCTGGGACGACTTCTGGAACCGCATCCCACAAGAGAAACCCAGCGACATGGCGCTCGTGAACATCCTCGCGATGGCCGCGTGCTACTCGCCGAACGACGACGGCTCGTACGAGCTGCCCTTCGAGCTGCCGAGCGGACGCCTCCGCGAGGACGTGTGGGCGCGGTGGCTGGACTGGGATCCCGTCCGGATGGCGCCGCGCTACCGCGACGCGTTGCGGGGACTGCGCGGCATCTATCTCGACGCTGGCACGCGCGACGAGTTCTCCCTCGATCTCGGCGCGATCGCCATGCAGGAGGCGCTGGCGGCGCTCGGCGTGGAGTCGCAGTTCGAGCTCTTCGACGGCACGCACTCCGGGGTCATCGACTCGCGGTACCCGCTTTCGCTGCGGTTCCTCGCAGAGAGGCTCTCGCCCTAGGCGAGCTCGCGCTCGAGAACCGACGCGACCGCGGTGAGCGCGATGCGGGTCTCGTCGAGGCGCGGCTCCCGCGTCGTCACGCGCTGGAGCCCGAGGCCCGGGAGGAGCAGGCCGCGTGCGAGCGAACGGGAGGAATCCTGGATCGCGAGCCACAGCTCCATCGTCAGCGAGAGCGCTACGAGCGTGACCGCGAGCGGTGTGTAGAGCGCAGGTGCGAACGGCCACAGCCGCTCGGCGAGAATCGTGACGGGAGCGGCGAGGGCCGCGAAGTTCGTGCCGCAGCGTGGAGCGAAGCGGCTCGGCCGAGTCTCTCCGGACCAGGTCGTCGTGAGGCTTCGGGCCTCCGCGGCACCGATGGCGCGGTGCTCGGCACCGTGGAGGTTGAGCGTCCGGCCGCGCAGCATCCAGCCGAGCAGGCCGAGCGTCAGCACGATGCCGACGGGCGTGCGTGCGCGTTCCGGCGCGAGCACGAGCAGGAACGGCGCGAGGACGGCCAGGAGAAGGAGGTAGCGCTCGCGGGGCCGAGCAACGCCGCCGCGCCGGAACAACGGCGACAGCGAGGCGCCGAGGCGGACCAGGCCGCGAAGCATGGGGATGCGCTGGAGGAACCTGT
>JAWVDL010000355.1:0-3267 GCA_033857355.1 Gaiellaceae bacterium
ACAGCCCAGGATCTCCTCCTCTTCTACGTCTTCTGGGAGGCCATGCTGATCCCGCTCTACGTGCTCGTCGGTGTCTGGGGCGGGACGAACCGCGTCCGCGCGACTGTGACGTTCGTGATCTACACGATGGCGGGCTCGCTGCTGATGCTGGCCTCGATCGTGGTGCTCGGCCTGTCGCAGGGGACGTTCGACCTCGTCCAGGCGGGGACGAATTCGAGCCCCTGGATCTTCCTCGGCTTCGTCGCGGCGTTCGCGGTGAAGGCACCCCTGTTCCCGCTGCACGGCTGGTTGCCGGACGCGTACCGCGAGTCGTCGCCCGAGGTCGCGGCGGTCCTCTCGGGGGTCGTGTCGAAGGCCGCGGCCTACGGCTTCCTGCGCATCGCGATCGCAAAGTTCCCCCAGCCGGTGCACGACTTCCGCGTGCCGCTGCTCGTGCTCGCCGCGATCGGGCTGATCTACGGGTCTATGTGCGCCTTCCGCGCGCCCGACGTTCGCGGGGTGATCGCGTACTCGTCGCTGGGGCAGATGGGCCTGATCACGATCGGGCTCTTCGCGGGGAACGACTTCGGCTTCGACGGCGCCGTGCTGCAGATGGTCAACCACGGCCTGATCTCCGCGACGCTCTTCCTGCTCGCCGGGATGATCGAGGCGAGAACGGCAACCGGCGACTTCGCGCTCCTCGGCGGGATGGCCCGCGGACGACCGGCGCTCGCCACGTTGCTGATGACGACCGGCGTGATCGCGCTCGCGGTGCCGCTCTCCACGAACTTCGCGGGCGAGTTCCTGATCCTCACGGGAGCGTTCTTCCAGGCCTGGGGCTGGGCGGTCGTCGGCGCGGTGTCCATCGTCCTCGCGGCCATGTACATGCTGCGGCTGATCTCCGGCGTCCTGCACCGAGAGGTCGGGGGCGCGGTCGGACCGGAGGACCGCGACCTTCGGCTGGCTGAGCTCGCGATCGTCGTGCCGCTCGTCGCCTGCCTGCTGGCGCTGTCGGCTTGGCCCGCCGCGATCTCCGACCGCGCGTTTGCGGGTGACGAGCCCAGGACTCAGATAACGCAGAACTTCTCCGGCGCCGAGGCAGCCCGGTGATCCAGCGGCCGCACGTCGACTGGTTCCTGCTCGCGCCGTCGAACGCGCTGCTCGTGGCCTCGGCGATCTGCCTGCTCGGAGCGGTCCTCTTCCCGGCCGGCGCGCGCCGCGCCGCGACCGCCGTCGTCTGCGCCGCGGGCTTCGCGACCGCGTTCGTCTTCGCCGTCCTGATCTTCGTCAAGAGCCCCCACGCGCACCAGGAGATCGGCGCGGCGGTGATCCGCGACCGCTGGGGCGCGCTCTCCACGATGATCGTCAGCGGCGCCGGATTCCTGACCGTCCTGCTCTCGGCGCGCGAGCGGATGAAGAACGACCACATCGGCGAGTACTTCGCGCTCCTCGCCGCGGCCGGCGGCGGCATGGCCTTCCTCGGCATGTCGTTCAACCTGATGACGCTGTTCCTGGCGCTCGAGTGGTTCTCGATCTGCCTCTACGTCCTCTGCGCGATCGGCGAGCGGGAGCGCTCGCTCGAGTCAGGGCTCAAGTACCTGATCATCGGCAGCTTCGGCTCGGCGATCCTCCTCTTCGGGCTTGCGCTCGTGTACGGCGCCACCGGCGAGCTCAACTTCGAGTCGATCGCGCGGGCGACCACAGCGCAGGGCCTGCGCGGGGACGCCCTCCTCGTCGCAGGGCTCGCGATGATCATCACGGGCCTCGCCTTCAAGGCCTCCGCGGCGCCGTTCCACCAGTGGACGCCGGATGTCTACGAGGGCGCGCCGACGCCGGTCACCGCCTTCATGTCCGCCGCGACGAAGACGGTCGCGCTCGTCCTGACGTTCCGCATCCTCACGACGGCCTTCCCGCAGGAGGCGCGCCTCTGGACGTACGCCGTCGCGGCCATCGCCTGCGCCTCGCTCGCGATCGGGAACATCGCGGCGCTCGTCCAGCGGAACGTGAAGCGGATCCTCGCCTACTCCTCCGTCTCGCATGCAGGCTTCATGCTCATCGCGGTCGCCGCCAACAACGCCCTCGGCGCGCGGGCTCTCATGTACTACCTCGTCCCCTATTGCGCGATGTCGATCGGCGCCTTCGCCGTCCTGGCCGCGCGCGAGCGCGAGCTCGGGAAGGCGGTCACGATCGACAACCTCGGCGGGCTCTTCGGCTGGGAGCGGCCCTTCCTCGGCGCCTCGCTGGCCCTGTTCATGTTCGGCTTCATCGGCTTCCCGCCGACGGGCGGATTCGTGGGCAAGTTCTACATCTTCGCCGCCGCGTGGGACCGGGGCTGGACGTGGCTGATCATCGTCGGCGTCGCCGCGACCGCGATCAGCCTCTACTACTACCTCGGGATCATCCGCGCGCTGTTCATGCGGCCCTCGGGCGCGCCCCGCCTCGCCCCGGCCGGCGGCTCCCCGCCACGCGAAGGACTACTGCAGCTCTGCGTGCTCCTGTGCGTCGGCGTCACGGTCGGCTCGTTCGTCTTCGTCGGCCCGCTGATCGACGTGGCGCGGCACGCGGCCGCGGCGCTGCCGCTCTAGGCGGCGGACGGCGCAGGCCGAACGCGCAGAACTCGAGCAACCGGAGCGGGCAGCCACCAGTTCCACTTGCCGAGCAGGCGCATCAGCGACGGGACGAGCAACGCCCGGATCACCGTGGCGTCGAACAAGATCCCGGCAGAGAGCCCGATCCCGAACTGCTTGATGTCGGTGCCCGGGCTCGTCGAGAGCACGAAGAAGGCAAGACAGAGCACGAGCGCTGCGCTCGTGACGAGCTTGCCGGTGCGCGCCAGCCCGAGCCCGATCGCCCTGGGGGTGTCGCCGGTCTCGTCGTAGGCCTCGCGCATGCGCGTGAGCATGAAGACCTCGTAGTCCATCGAGAGCCCGTAGAGGAACGCGAAGATCATCAGCGGGATCCAGGCGATGATCGACTGCGTCGGGTGCACGCCCCAGATGGCCTGCGAGCCGTGGCCGATCTGGAAGATGAACACGACGATCCCGAAGGCCGCGCCGAGCGAGACCAGATTCAGGATCACGGCTTTGAGCGGCAGGATGAGCGAGCGGAAGGCGCGGGCGAGCAGAATGTACGTGAGGACGATCACGAAGAGCAGGACGTACGGGAAGTTCCCGTAGACGGCATGGACGAAGTCGCGGTCCTCGGCCGCAACGCCGCCGAGCGTGACCTGCGAGGAGCCGTTCTGGAGGCCGGGCAGAACCTTGTCCTGCAGGTTCGAGATCACGGGCC
>JAWVDL010000356.1:0-11109 GCA_033857355.1 Gaiellaceae bacterium
AGGATCTCCCCCACGCGCGGGCCCTCCGGCAGCCCCAGCTCTGCGAGATCGCTGCCCGTCACGTCGAGCTGCACGTGACGCAGCCGCTCGAACCAGTCTCGAAGGGCCGGATCGTCCTGGATCGCGAGCGCGAGCAGCGGCGCGTCGGGCGCATGCCTTGCCGCCAGATCCGCGAGCTCCGCGCCGCCGAGTTTTCCGTCGACGAGCTCTCGGGCGTCGAGGGGCGCGCCTTCGACGAGTTGCCGATCGCGTTTCGTCAGCGCGAGCGCCTCGACACTCTGGCCGGGCTCGACGAGGGTCTCGAGCGCGAGCCGCCACGGTGATGCGTGGACCTCGTACTCCGCCGCGAGCTCCCGCAGACGCTTCAGGCGCTGGACGGCGTTCAGCCCGGCCCTGAGCGGTGGATCGACCGCCTGGTCGAGCCGGAGCTCCGCCATTCTGAGGATCGACGTCGCGGCCTCCGGCTCGCCGAGCAGCGCGATCAGCTCCTCGCGCACCCGCGGCCCGCTCAGCCTGCGCACGAGCCCCGCCTCGATCGCCTCACGCGCGAGGCGCTCGGTGTCCGGGTCCATGCGGAAACCGAGCCGGCTCTCGTACCGGATCGCCCTGAAGATCCGCGTCGGATCGTCGACGAACGAGCGCTCGTGCAGGACGCTGACGGCCTTCCGCTCGAGATCGCCGCGCCCGTCGAAGGGATCGATCACCTCACCGTCCGGCAGCGGAACCGCCAGGGCGTTGATCGTGAAGTCCCTCCGCGTGAGGTCGTCCTCGATCGTCCCGGGCTCGACCACCGGAAGAGCCGCCGGCTCCGGGTAGGTCTCGCGGCGCGCCTGAATCAGGTCGAGATGCTTCGTGTCGTCGTAGGTGACGACGGCGGTGCCGAAGCGGCCGTGCAGGACGGCTCGGCCTCCGAGCAGGTCGGCCAGCTCACCCGCAAGCTCCTCGACCGGGCCTTCGCGGACGAGGTCGAGGTCGGTGCCCGGATTGCCGAGCAGGAGGTCTCGAACCGTGCCGCCGACGACGTGGAGGCCCCGCGGATCGCCGAGCGCGTCCTGGACCCGCCCCAGCTCCGGCAGCCGCTCGAGCACGGGCTAGAGGTGCGCGATCGCTTCGATCTCGACGAGCGCGCCGGACGGGAGCTTCGCCACCTCGACCGTCGACCGCGCGGGCGGCCGGTCGCCGACGTGGCGCGCATAGACCTCGTTCATCCCGGCGAAGTCGTCGAGGTTCTGCAGGAACACGGTCGTCTTCACGAGCTTGTCGAGCCCGGAGCCGGCCTCCTCGAGGATCGCCCGCATGTTCGTGAACACGATCTCCGTCTGCTCCGCGATGCCACCCGCGAACGTCGTCTCCCCCGGCTTCCAGCCGAGCTGGCCGGCGACGAAGACGAAGCCCCCACTCGCGATCGCCTGTGAGTACGGCGCGCCCTGAAACGGTGCGGGCGCGTTCTCGGTCCGGATCACTGCTTTGTCGGCCATTCCTATCTCCTTGGTCGGCAGGCCTGGGCGAGCGCGACCCCGAGCGCTTTGAAGATCGAGTCGAGCACGTGCTGGGTGTCGTCGCCCGACATGAGTCGCACGTGCAGTGTGATGCCGGCGCCCTCGGCGAGCTCGTTGAGGAAGGAGGCGACGAAGTCCGAGCCAAGCCCGCCGATCCGCGCTTCGGTGAGGTCGACGTTCGAGACGACGAGCGGACGGTCGGAGGCTTCCAGGGCGACGTGAGCGAGCGCCTCGTCGGCGGGGACGACCGCGGAGGCGTGGTGGCGGGCGCCCTCGGCTCGGAGTGGCTCGTGGAGCTGCTGGCCGAGTGCGCGCCCGGCCGCGGCCACCTCGGTCTCGATGCCCCCCGGCTCCACTTCGAGTGTGAGGTCGAAGTTCGCGTGCTCCGCGAGCAGCCCGAGCAGGTGGTCGAGGACGGGCAATCCCGTCGAGACGTTGGCGGAGCCCCCACCGTCGACGACGACCCGGACCGCGCTTCGGCCGGCGGTTGCCATCAACCCTCGACGCGCTCGATCCGCGCGCCGAGCGAGCGCAGGCGCTCGTCGATGCGCTCGTAGCCCTTGTCGATCTGGTACGCCTCGCCGATCGTCGACTGGCCCTCGGCGCAGAGCGCGGCGATGAGCATGGCCATCCCGGCGCGGATGTCGGGGCTCGACATGCGCTGGCCGTAGAGCTTCGCGGGCCCCGTGACCACGACGCGGTGCGGGTCGCAGAGGATGATCCGCGCACCCATCGAGACCAGCTTGTCCACGAAGAACAGGCGGCTCTCGAACATCTTCTCGAAGATCAGGATCGTGCCTTGCGCCTGCGTTGCGACCATGACGGCGATCGAGGTGAGGTCGGCGGGAAACGCGGGCCAGGGGCCGTCCTCGATCTTCGGGATCGCGCCGCCGAGATCGTCCTGGATCACGAGCTCCTGGTTGGGCGGAACGCGCAGCGTCGAGCCGTTCATCTCGACTCGGATGCCGAGGCGCTCGAACGCCGGCAGGATCGAGACGAGATCTTCCGGTACGACCTCCTCGATCGTCACGTCGCCTCCTGTGACGGCCGCCATCCCTATGAAGCTCGCGACCTCGATGTGCTCTGAGCCGATCCGCCACTCGCCTCCGTGTAGGCGGTCGACGCCGTGGATGCGCAGCACGTTCGAGCCGATGCCCTCGATCTGGGCGCCCAGCGAGACGAGGAAGCGGCAGAGGTCCTGGATGTGTGGCTCGCACGCGGCGTTCCCGATCACCGTCTCGCCCTGGGCGAGCGTCGCCGCCATGACGGTGTTCTCGGTGGCCATGACGCTCGCCTCGTCCATGAAGATGTGGCTCCCGCGCAAGCCTCCTCCGGCACGCATCTCGTAGCGGCCGTTCACCTCGATCTCGGCACCGAGCTGCGCGAAGGCGTGGATGTGCGGATCGAGGCGCCGGCGTCCGATCACGTCGCCACCGGGCGGAGGCGCGCTGGCGCGGCCGAGGCGGGCCAGCAGCGGGCCGGCGAGCAGGAAGGACGCACGGATCCGCGTCGCGAGCTCCTGGTCGAGCGTGTACGAGCTCACGTTCGACGCGTCGACGCGCACCTCGTGGTCTCCGAGCCATTCGATCTCCGCGCCGAGTCCTGCGAGCAGCTCGACCATCGTTTGCGCGTCGCGAATGCGCGGGACGTTGCGAAGCGTCACCGGCTCGTCGGCGAGCAAGGTTGCCGCGAGGATCGGCAGGACGCCGTTCTTGTTGCCGGCAGCGCGGATCGTCCCCTGCAGGGGCTGTCCGCCTTCGATGACGAAGGACTCCATCACGGCATCTGCAACGAGGAGTTCGGGCATGGCAACGCGGGTCCTGCGGGGGCCGGGAGCGGGCTATCCTACCGACCCTGTGCAGGCGACACGCGAACAGGCCTGGGAGACCCTCACGCGCTACACGAAGAGCGAGGCGCTGCTTCGGCATGCGCTTGCGGTCGAGGCGTCTGTCCGGTCGTATGCGAGGCGCTTCGGCGAGGACGAGGAGCTCTGGAGCGTCGTCGCGCTGCTCCACGATTTCGACTACGAAATCCACCCCACGCTCGACGAGCATCCGCAGGACGGCGCGCCGATGCTCCGCGAGGAGGGCTATTCCGACGAGGTCGTGGAGGCGGTCCTCTCGCATGCCGAGCATCTCGCGATGCCCCGCGACACGCGGCTCAAGAAAACGCTGTTCGCGTGCGACGAGCTGTCCGGCTTCGTCCATGCGTGCGGCCTCGTGCGGCCGACCGGACTCGACGGACTCGAGCCCAAGTCGGTCAAGAAGAAGCTCAAGCAGCCGTCATTCGCGGCCGGGGTGCACCGCGACGAGGTCTACGCCGGGGCCGAGCTGCTCGGGCTCGAGCTCGACGAGCACATCCGGAACGTGGTCGAAGCCCTGCAGCCGATCGCACCGGAGCTCGGCCTGCGCACCGCCGCCGACGCCGCCTAACCAGGCCCGTCTCGGCGGCGAACGCCTCGGTCCCCCGAGTTTGTGGCTCAGAGCCACAAACTCCTGTTTGCCCAGGACCGACGTCGCCCCAACCCGCTTTGTTCCATCACCCGTGTCACGGAAGCGTGACGCGATCGTGCCGGGTTCCGCGATAGTGGCTCAGAGCCACAAAGTCGCGGGACCGCTGCGCCAGGGTGCGGCGCTAGGCCAGGGCGGCGAGGAGCCGGTCCACGTCTTCGTCGCTCGTCCAGTAGCCGCAGCTCGCGCGGATCCACGGGGTGTTCGGAAGGGCTCGGATCACGACGCCGGCGTCGAGCGCCTTCGCCGCGGCGGCCTCAGGGTCGCCCTCGCGCGGCTCGAACGTGACCAGTCCTGCCTGGCCGGGTTCCGTCCGCACGGCGAATCCCGCCTCCACCAGCCGCTCCCGGCAGCGCTCGGCGATCTCGCGTCCGCGCTCGAAGCGCCAATCCGGCGCGGCATCGAGCGCCGCGAGCAGCCCGGCGAGCGACGGGACGGCGAGCCAGCCCGTGTCGAACCGCTGTGCGCCGGGCTTCGGGACGAACGAGCCGTCCACCTCCAACGCGTCCTGCGAGAAGTACGTCGGCGACGCGAGGCGCAAACCGTCTGGATCCGCGACATAGAGCCCGCCGAGCGGATCCGGCCCGCACAGCCATTTCTGGCAGGAGACCGTGTAGAAGTCCGCCGCGCCCACGTCGACCGGGATCGCGCCTACCGACTGCGCCCCGTCGACCAGGAGCGGCACGCCCGTGGCCTGCTTCACGTCGTCCACCGGAATGACCTGTCCCGTCGTCCACACGACGTGCGAGATCGCGATCAGGCGGGTTCGAGGGCCAACAGCGGCGCGGATCACGTCGACGGCCTCCGCTGCCGGCCGCGTCGTCACCGGGGCCACAACGACCCGTGCACCGGACACGGCGAGCGGCAAGAGCAGTCCGGGATGCTCCGCGTCGGTCGTCACGATCTCGTCCTCGGGGCCCAGCTCGAGGCCCCCCAGGACGACGTTGCACCCGCTCGACGTCGACGTCGCCAGCGCCACCCGCTGCGGGTCCACCCCGAGGAGTGCGGCGAGACGCGACCGCACGCTCTTCCGTAGCTCGAGCATCCGTTCGAAGTAGGCGACGCCGGCGCGCCCGTCCTCCACGTCCGCACGCAGCCCGTCGGCCATGGCCTCGCCGGTCGCCCGTGCGAGCGGGCCCATCGAGCCCGCGTTCAGGTACGCCAGGCGCTCGAGCACCGGGAACTGCGCGCGTGCTTCGTCGAAGGTCATCGGATCGTCAGCTCCACAGGCGCATGGTCGGAGAGGAGCTTGCCTTCAAGCCGTCGGCGCGCGTCGGGCCAACTGCTCAACGGCTGATCGAGGTCGGCGCCGCGGACGAGGATGTGGTCGATGCCGGCGCCCGGCGCGCTGTACCCCTTCCCCTCGAGCTCGCCGAGCAGCGCCGAGGTCCTGACGCTCTGGTTGAGGTCGCCGCCGAGGATGACCACGTCGTCCGGACGCGAGAGGCTGTCGACCCAGCCCGCCGCGCGGCGCAGCTCGACCTCCGCCAGCCGATGGTCGGGCGGAAAGCTCGTCGCGTGCAGGTTCGCAACGACGGCGCCGCGCCCGTCTGCGAGCACGGCGCGCACGGCCTGGACGACACGCCGCTCGCGCGCCCACGCGAGGCGCGCACCGAATCCCAGGCCCAGGTGGCCCCCCTCTCGCCGCCGGAAGCCGCGTGGGTTGAGCACGAGCCGCTCATGGGCCTCGACGCGCACACGTGGAGCCAGCAGGATCGCGTTGCCCTGGCCCGAGAAGGCAGAGCGCAGCAGCCCGGGATTCAGCGACGTCAAGGCGTGCCCGATCCAGTAGGTCGACGGGATCGGGCCCAGCCTGGGCGGCGCTGCGACGTCAACCGCGACCGGACGCTGAGACCAATCCTCGAGCCGGCGAAGCGCCCAGGCCGGGACCTCCTGCAGCAGCACGAGATCCGGATCGTCCTCGACCGCCAGACGCACCATCTGCTCGAGGTGCGCGACCCGTCCCGGCGGCTTCGTGTTGCCATGGAAGAGATTCCAGCTCCGAACGAGGACGCTCACCGAATTAGCCTACGTCGCATGCGCGTCCTGATCGCAGACCCTCCCGCCTACACGCCGGCGTACGATCACGAGCTCGCCGCGGCCCTCGGGCGGGCGGGCGCGGAGGTCGAGCTGGTCACGGCGCCGTTTCGGTTCGGCGACGTCCCGGTGCCGGATCGGTACCGCCGCGAGGAGCTCTTCTACCCCGTCTCCTCCCGTCTGTTCCGCCGCTCGCCGCTGCGACTGCCGCTGAAGGGGGCCGAGCACCTCCTGGGCATCGCTCGGCTGAATCGCCGCCGGCCCGACGTCCTGCACCTGCAATGGCTGGCGGCACCGCAGGTCGACGCGCGCTTCCTACGTCTCGGGGATGCCTCGGTCTTCACGGCTCACGACCTCCTGCCGCGGCGGACGGCGGCCAAGCGAGACCTCTGGCGACGCCTGTTGACCCGCTTCGGGCGCGTCGTCGTCCACAGCGACCACGGCGCGGATGCGCTCGCCGACCTGGGCGTTTCGCATGACCGACTGCGCGTGATCCCGCACCCGGTCTTTCGGAGCGAAGCGCCCCGGACGGACGACGGGCACACGGTGCTCTGCCTCGGCGTGATTCGACCGTACAAGGGGCTGGACGACGCGATCGCCGCGGTCAAGCGCGTCGACGGCGCGCGTCTGCTCGTCGCGGGCGATCCGATGGAGCCGATCGGCCGCTACCGCGAGGCGGCCGGCTCCACCGCCGAGTGGCGTCTCGGCTACCTGCGGGAGGCGGAATTCGATCGCGCGCTCGGCGAGTCGACCGTCGCTCTCTTTCCCTATCGCCCCGAGCTCGACCAGAGCGGCGCGCTGCTGAGTGCGCTCGGCGCGGGGGTGCCGGCGATCGCCTACGACGTCGGTGGGATCGCCGAGCCCGTGCGGCGATTCGGCGCCGGCAGGGTCGTGGCCCCGGGGGACGTGGACGGGCTCGCGGCTGCGCTCGAGGAGCTCCTGGGCGACGCAGACGCGCTCGCAGCCGCGCGCGCGGGCGCAAACGCCGCGCGGGACGCGCTCACCTGGGACGCCTCGGCCGCCGCTCACCTCGAGCTCTACCGAGAGCTCCTGTGATCCTCCGGCGGCGCTTCGCGGATCTGATCGCACGTCAGCTCGACCTGTTCGAGGAGGAGAACGCCGGCCTGCTCGCCGACTGCGCCGCGTCCGAGCGCGCCTATGACGCGGCCCCGCGCGACGAGGCGGAAGAGCGCTACGGCGACTACCTCGACCTCGTCGAGACGGGGACTGAGATCCTGGCCGGGATGCGCGACCATTACGCTCGCGACTCGCTCGACGAAGACGCGTCGGCCCACTACGAGCGCGCGTTCAACCGCGCCGCGGCCAAACGGTTCCCACGGTTCGCGCTCGAGCTCGAGGACACATAGCGGCCATGACCTGGGCGATCGAGGACTACGGGCTGATCGGCGATCTCCAGACCGCAGCACTCGTCAGTCGCGACGCGACGATCGACTGGCTGTGCTTCCCGCGCTTCGACTCCGGCGCGTGCTTCGCGGCGCTGCTCGGCGACGAGGAGAACGGTCGTTGGGCGATGCAGCCGGTGGACGGCTGGCGTGGGCTGGCTCGCCGGTACTGGCAGGACACGCTCGTGCTCGAGACCGTCTTCGAGACCGACGGCGGCCTCGTCCGCGTGATCGACTTCATGCCGCCACGCGGCGACGCGCCCGACGTCGTCCGGATCGTCGAGTGCCTCAGCGGTCGGGTTCGGATGCGCTCGGAGCTCGTGATCCGCTTCGACTTCGGCTCCGTCGTCCCCTGGGTCAGGAACGTGGACGGAACCAGGCTCGCAGTCGCCGGGCCTGACGCCCTGGCATTCCGGACGCCCGTCGTCCTGCGTGGCGAGAACATGCGCACGGTCGGCGAGTTCGACGTCGCCGAGGGCGAGCGCGTCCCGTTCGTGCTCACCTGGTACCCATCGCATGCGGAGCCGCCACGTGCCATCGACGCCGAGCACGCGCTGGGGGACACCGAGAGCTTCTGGCGCGACTGGGCGGCGAAGTGCGAGCACATGCACGAGTGGCACGAGCCTGTCCACCGCTCGCTGCTCACCCTGAAGGCGCTCACGTACGCGCCAACGGGCGGGATCGTGGCCGCGCCGACGACCTCCCTGCCCGAGCGGATCGGCGGTACGCGCAACTGGGACTACCGCTACTGCTGGCTCCGCGACTCCACCTTGATGCTCCTGACGATGCTGAACGCCGGGTACGTGGAGGAAGCCGAGCGCTGGCGCGACTGGCTCCTGCGCGCGGTGGCCGGGGATCCGGCCGACCTTCAAATCATGTACGGCGTCGCCGGCGAGCGTCGGCTAATCGAGTGGGAGGCGGATTGGCTGGCGGGCTACCGCGACTCGCGGCCCGTGCGGATCGGGAACGCCGCCTCCGACCAGCTCCAGCTCGACGTGTACGGGGAGGTGACCGACACGCTCCACCAGGGCCGGCAGCACGGACTCGAGCCGTCGTCGGCCGCGTGGTCGCTCACGCGGGCCATGCTCGAGTGGCTCGAGACCGGGTGGCGCCAACCCGACGAGGGAATCTGGGAGGTCCGCGGCGGGCGCCGTCACTTCACGCATTCGAAGGTCATGGCGTGGGTCGCGTTCGACCGCGCCGTCAAGGCCGTCGAACTCTACGAGCGCGAAGGACACGCCGATCGCTGGCGAGCGATCGCCGCCGAGATCCACGACGAGGTCTGCCGGGAGGCGTTCGATGTCGAACGCGGCGCGTTCGTCCAGTCGTACGGCTCGAAGCTTCTCGATGCCAGCGTGCTCCTGATCCCGCTGGTCGGCTTCCTGCCGCCGGAGGACGAGCGCGTGATGAGCACCGTCGCGACCATCGAGCGCGAGCTGATGCGCGGCGGCTTCGTCGATCGCTACGAGAGCGAGGACAACAGGGTCGGCGTGGACGGGATCGAGGGCAGCGAGGGGGTCTTCCTCCCCTGCAGCTTCTGGCTAGTCGACAATCTGCACCTGCAGGGACGCGACGACGACGCGCGCCGCCTGTTCGACCGGCTGCTCGCGCTCAGGAACGACCTGGGCCTCCTCTCTGAGGAATACGACCCGGAGGAGGGCTGCCTCGTCGGCAACTTCCCCCAGGCGTTCACGCATCTCGCGCTCGTGAACAGCGCGTTCGCTCTCTCAGGGCATGCGCACCCGGGCGCCCGGCACGCGGATTAGCGCCGCCCGCGACCGGCGCCGAAGTGATGCGCGCCGGGAAGCGAGCCGTGGACATCCGCACGCTCGGCCTGCTCGCGCGCCAGCGGGCCGAGCGTCTCGAGCTCGCTGACGAGGAGGTTCTCGTTGCGGTCGTGGCGCTCGAACTTCCCGCGTGCGAGCAGCAGCGGCTCCCCGCGCACGATCGCACGGAAGCGGTCGTACACCGGCGGCGGGACGATCAGGTTGAACGCGCCAAACTCGTCCTCCAGCAGGATGAAGACCACGCCGTTCGCCGTCGAGGGGCGCTGGCGCGCGACGACCATCCCGGCGACGGCCACGCGACGGCCGTGCTGCACGTCGGCCAGCCCGCGGCTCGAGATCACACCTTCCGGCAGGCGCGGTCGCAGCAACTCGAGCGGATGGATGCCCACCGAGAGATTCGTCGTCCGGTAGTCGGCCAGCATCTGCTCCCACACCGTGGGATCCGGAAGCTCGGGTGTCGCCGTAGTAGGGTCGAGCGGCAGGGCGAGCTGTCGCTCTTCACCCCCTGAGCCGGGAACGCTCGTCGAGCGCGGGACGAGACCGAGTTGCCAGAGGAGCTCTCTGCGCTTGAGCCCGAAGCTGTCGCAGGCGCCGCTCTCGACGAGTGCCTCCAGGCCGCCACGGCCGAGACTCGCGCGCTGCGCCAGCTCGCGGATGGTCTTGAACGGGCCACCGCGCACTCGCTCGGCGACCACAGCTTCGGCGTCGTCCTCGCCCACCGAGGTGATGTACGAGAGGCCGATGCGAACCGCGGCGGCTTCCAACTCGCACTTCGCCGCGCTGAGGTTGACGTCGGGCGGGCGAGTCTCCACCCCGCGCCGCTGGCCGTCGCGGACGAGCGTCGCCGGCGGGTAGAAGCCCATCGGCTGGGCGTTCAGCAGCGCGCAGAGGAACTCCGCCGGATAGTGGTGCCGAAGCCAGGCCGACTGGTAGGCGAGCAGGGCGAACGCGGCTGCGTGTGACTTCGGAAAGCCGAAGCCCGAGAAGCCGACCAGCTTGTCGTAGACGAGGTTCGCGGTCTCGTCGTCGGCGCCCTTGTCGAGCGCACCCGCGACGAAGCGCGCCCGATAGCCCTCGAGCGCGTCGTGCGAGCGCTTGCGGCTCATCGCGCGGCGCAGGCCCTCCGCCTCCCCCACGCTGAACCCGGCCATCGCCATCGCCACGTCGAGCACCTGATCCTGGAAGACGACGACCCCGAGCGTGTAGGCGAGCGGCTCCTGCAGGGACGGATGGTCGACCGGCGGGACGAAGTCGGGATCGTGCCGGAGCCGCTCGCGGTGCGCGATGTACGGGTGGACGGCCTTCCCCTGGATGGGACCGGGCCGGACGAGCGCGACCTGCACTGTGAGGTCGTCGAGGTTCTCGGGCCGGGTGCGGAGCAGGCTCTGCATCTGCGCGCGGCTCTCGATCTGGAAGTCGCCGACCGTGTCGCCGCGCTGGATCTCCTCGTAGACGTCGCGATCGTCCAGCGGGATTCGCGAGAGGTCGATCGAGGCGCCCTGCAGTCTTGCGATCTGGTCGACGCAGTCCTCGACGGCAGAGAGCATTCCGAGGCCGAGCAGGTCGATCTTGAGGAACCCGGCGTCGGCGCACGAGTCCTTGTCCCACTGGCAGAGCTGTCGCCCGGCCATCGCGGCCGGCTGCACCGGGACGAGCTCGACGAGCGGCCGCGAGGAGATGACCATCCCGCCCGGGTGCTGCGAGACGTGCCGCGGCAGGCCGCCGATCTCGGAGCACAGCTCGACGAACGCGCGCCAGCGTGGCGAGGCGAGCTTGCGCTCGGCATCGGGCAGCAGCGCGAGCTCCTCCCCCACGCGCTTCGCGTTCCAGCCGTCGGAGAGCCGCGCGAGTCGCTCCAGCTCGGCAAAGGGCA
>JAWVDL010000357.1:0-3165 GCA_033857355.1 Gaiellaceae bacterium
TCAACGGCCGCGGCGAGCTCCGACTGGAGGAACGCCTGGCGGTCGAGCGGGAGTACATCGAGAACCTTTCCGTTGGTCGGGACCTGCGCATCCTCGCGCTCACGGCGGCTGCGGTCGTCGGCGGGCGTGGCGCGTTCTGAGCCTCGGCGCATGAGCCCGAGCGCCTCTTGAACGGTAGGCCCGCAGGCTGCGCACTCTGCGGGGCGGGGGACCCGCGCACGGTCGTTCAGGGCAAGGACCGACTGCTGCGAGTCGCCGGTGAGTTCTCCGTGCGAGCCTGCCGCCACTGTGGCCTGGGCGAGACGGCCCCACGGCTGGATGAAGTGGCGCTCAGGCCGTATTACGCGGCCGACTACAGTCCGCATGGGACGGGCTCGGGCCCCGCCGGATTGCGCGAGGCGCGAGCCCGCGCGAAGCTTCGTCTCGGGCCTTTCAGGGAGCTACTCGACATCCCGCCCGGTCGCGCACTCGACGTGGGATGCGGCGGCGGCCGACTCGGAGAGTGGCTCACGGTCCGAGGCTGGAACGTCACCGGCGTGGAGCCCTCGCCGCGTGCCGCCGCGGCCGCGCGAGCGCGCGGGCTCACCGTCCACGCGGAATCCTTTGCGAAGGCCGAGCTCGAGCCGGCGAGCTTCGACGCGGTCCTCTTCGACCACTCGCTCGAGCACCTGCCGGATCCGCTCGCGGCACTCGCGAAGGCGCGAGCGTTGCTCCGGCCCCGCGGCGTCTTCTTCGCGACGGTGCCGGACTTCGGCAGCTGGCAGCGCAGACTCTTCGGGACCTACTGGTTTCATCTCGACTTGCCCCGGCACGTGACCCACTTCGAGGCGCGAACGCTCGTCCGCGCGTTGAGCGAGGGCGACTTTCGGGACGTACAGACGCGGTCGTCGGTCACCTCTGTGGGCTTTTGGGCCAGCCTGCAGTACGTCGTTGCGGGACGCTGCGTGCTTACCGGCCGGGCTCGCGCCGTCGGCCTTGTGCTCGCCGACCTCGCGTACCCGCTGCTCCTCCTGACCAGGCTCTTCGGCGGCGACGTCATCGTGGTCACGGCGCGTCGATAGATGGTTGCACGGCGTGGAGAGCTCGGCTTAGCCCTTTCGCGGCGCAAGCCACACTGACGCTTTATGGAACCCGGGAGCGCCGTGAAAGAGACCCACCCCGGCCAGCGGTCGATGATGGAGTTCGCCGCGACCTTCGGGTCGGCACTCGCGCTGGGGCAGGCGGCCCAATTCGTCTGGCTGGCCGCCGGCAGCCGCGCGTTTTCGACCGGCGACTTCGGCCGGGTTCTGGCGGCACAAGCCCTCTACGGCCTGTTGCAAGTGGTGATGGACACGGGCTCGACCTACTACGGCGCTCGCCTAGTAGCTGCGGGAACGCTCGACGACGAGGCACTGGGCTCGATCACTGCGCTGCGACTTGTCCTCGCCTGCGGCGCCGGCTGCGTGCTCCTGATCGCCGGAGCGCTCGGCGGGGCGAGGTCATTCGCGGCGATGGCTCCGTTCGCGCTCGCCACCCTCCTTTTCGCGCTGTTCAGGTACTGGCAGTCCTTCGGACACGGTGACAGTCGGCCGCTTTCCGCGTACGTCGTCTTGCGCGGCGCTGCGCCGGCCGTTGTCGCCGTAGCGTTCGCCGCCGCAAACGGCCGGTTGCCACTCCCGCTCGCCGGCGCGATCGAGTGCGCAGCGATCGTGCTCATTTCGACGGTGTTCCGACTTCACCCGCTTCAAGCTCTCCGCCTCGCGGCTCGGGCGCGTGCCCTCCCCTGGCGCGCTGTCGCGGACGTCGCCCTTCCATTCGCCGCGAGTCAGGCCATCCTCACGCTTGGCACCGTCTTGCTCGCACTCACCGGCTCCGCGGTCGCAGCCGCTGTGTTCGGGGTCGCGACGCGTTTGCTCACAGGGGTGAATCAGGTCGCGGGCGTCGTGACCGGATCGCTGTTCCCGTGGCTTGCCCGCCCTGGGGATCTGAAGGGCGCAGACGTGCTGCGCGCCGTGCGAGCGATCCTGATCGCGGCCGGCGCTGCGAGTTGCGTTGCGTTCGCCGCTCCGTCGCTGATCCTCCGGAGCCTGCTCGGGCACGATGCCCCGAACGGGGCAGCGACGCTCGTCATCGCCGTCTCGCTGGCTGCAGCGACGAGCTATGTCCTCCTGATCACGACGATCATGATCGCTCGCCACCATGAGGGCGAAGTCAGCTGGGTGTTCGTCGTGGGCACGGTCATCGCGATCGCCGGCGCGGTCGCCGTCGTCGTGCTCGACCCGGCGGCAGTCTCCACCTGGATGGCAGCCTCGCTGGGATGCGCCCAGGTCGCCTTGACCAGTCTCCTGGCCTGGCGTGCCCGCCGGATCCTCGCCTCTGCAGCGCGAGCGATCGGCGAGGGGGCCGTCGGCGCCCTTGCCCTGGCGGGTGCGGGGGGCCTCGCGGCGGCAGTGCCGGTGGCAAGAGCACCGTTGGCTGCGGGAACGGGCGCTGCCGTATTCGCGCTGCTAGCTCTCCTGGCGCTCGATGTCCGTCGGGGAAGACGCACGCGGACGGCGTAGGCGAAGCATTGCGGATACGTCCGCCCGCAGGTCCGGCGGTGGCGCGACCACGAGAAGAACAACTACGACACCGACCAGCGCGAAGACGATGTTCTCAGTCATCACCGCCAGACTGCGCGTGAGCAACGCGTATGTGAACGGCCACAGCGCGAAATAGAGCAGGGCGAGGCGGCTTCCAGGAGTCGAGCGAATGTAGAAACGCGCGAAGAGGCCGAGCAGGAATCCCACGACTGCCGAGCCGAGCACGATCGGGAGAATGCCTCCGTTCCAGTACAGCTCGCCCTGCATGGAGAGCGGAGACCCTGCGGGCGCGCCGGGATAGAGGTACGCGGTTGCCTCGGTATCGACTCCGAGCGGTTTGCCGTGCCAAAGGCCGCGCGGGATCAGCGAAAGCGGGATCTCGACGAGCGTTCGCCCATCCAGGTAGTGCACGGTGCCCGGCACCAGCTTGTTGATGGCCACAAAGTTGTCGAAGGTGCTGAGGTCGTTGTCGAAGAGCGAGAGGAACGGCGTCTTCGCCGAGCGTCGAATCGCCTCCCTCGTCGAAACGAAGTGCGTATTACCGCGGACCTGTTGGGCAAACGCCAGCAGGAGAATCCCAACAACCCCGGCAGCGACGACCGAC
>JAWVDL010000358.1:0-3556 GCA_033857355.1 Gaiellaceae bacterium
GCGGCGCGCTCTTCCTCGGCAAAGGGATCGAGCCGGAGACGCTTGGCTCGATCGCGATGGGCGCCCAGGTGCCGCTCGGCGAGATCGGGCTCATTCTGGCCCTGGTCGGGATCCTGTTCGCGGTCGCCGGCGCCTCGATCGACACGCTCTTCTCGGGTGCCTATGACCTGGCGCAGTTCTGCGGCTTCGAATGGGGGCGCCACAAGTCGCCGGCCGGCGCTCCGCGGTTCACGCTGACCTGGATCGTGCTGCTCGTGCTGGCGATGCTCGCCGTGATGACCGGCGTGGACGCGGTCAAGCTCACCGAGTTCGCGGTCATCTTCTCCGTCGTCGCGCTGCCCTTGACCTATCTCCCGATCCTGCTCGTGGCGAACGACAAGGCCTACATGAAGGAGTACGTGAACGGGCGCCTCGCGAACACTCTCGGGATCTTCTACTTCGTGATCATCCTGATCGTGGCTCTGACGGCCATCCCGCTGATGCTTCTGACTAACCTGGGACAGGGATGAGCGAGAGCATCGATCTCGGGCTTGGGCTCCTCGACCACCAACTCCTGGACAAGGACGGGCGGCGGTGCGGAAACGTCGACGACCTGGCGATCGAAGGCGGGCCGGGCGAGCCTGCCGAGGTCGTCGCGATTCTCGTCGGCCCGGACGTCTGGAGGCAGCGGGCCGGGTGGATCGGACGAGTCGCGGCCTGGGTGGCCCGCGGCGGCCGGGTCCGCATTCCTTGGAGCGAGGTCGCGGAGGTGGGGTCCCACGTCCAGCTGAAGAAGACCGCGTCCGAGTACGGACTGGGACGCGGCGACGACCGGCTGCGTCCCTATATCGAGAAGATTCCCGGGTCGCATCGATGAGGACGCTCTCGTCGCTGGTCAGGCGCGAGGTCGTGACCGAAGGCGGCCGCAAGCTCGGGACCTGCTACGACGTTCGGGCAGAGCTCACCCAGTCGTCGCTCAAGGTGACGGGACTCTGCGTGGGGCGAGGCGGATGGGCCGAGCACTTCGGCATGCGCCGCCAAGAGCGCACCCGCGGCCACGAGCCGGTCCCGTGGGAGGCTGTCGTCAGCATCGAAGGGGACCGGATCGTCGTGCACGACATTCAGTGACGCTCTACCTCACGGAGGCGGAGGTCGAGTCGCTCGTCACGACCGAGGACGCGCTCGCGGCGGTTCAGGGCTCCCTCGAGCGGCAGGCCGAAGGCACGCTTCAGCTCGCCCCGAGGCGCAGGATCGACTTGGAGGACGGCGCGTTCGCGCTCATGGCGGCGGCCGACTCGGGGCTCGGACTGGCTGGGCTGAAGGCCTACACCTGGCTCCCGGGCGGTACGCCGTTCGTCGTCTGCCTGTTCTCGACCGAGAAGCCCGAGCTCGTCGCCGTGATCGAGGCGGACAAGCTCGGCCAGCTCCGAACCGGCGCGGCGAGCGGTGTCGCAGCCCGCTATCTCGCGCGGCCCGAGGCGCGAAGCCTCGGGGTCATCGGCTGCGGCTGGCAGGCGCAGAGCCAGGTCGCATCGATCCGCGCGGCTGTTCCCACGATCGATCGCGTGGTCGCGTACTGCCGCAACGAGAAGCGGCTGAAGGCGTTCTGCAAGAAGGTCGGGGCCAAGCCGGGCGAGAGCCACCGCGACGCCGGCGAGCTCGACATCGTCGTCACCGCGACCACCTCCAAGGATCCGGTGCTGCGCGGAGAGTGGCTGCGAGACGGCGCTCTCGTCTGCGCGATCGGGGCGAACGACGCGAGCCGGCGCGAGCTCGACAACGTCGTCCTCGAGCGTGCGAGCTTCGTGTGCTGCGACTCGCGCGAGCAGTCGCGACTCGAGTCGGGCGATCTGATCGAGCCGGTGGAGCGCGGGGTTCTCGACTGGCTCGAGGTCCACGAGCTCCACGAGGTCGTCTCCGGCGAGCTGCAGGGCCGCGCCGATCCCGAGGACATCATCCTGTTCAAGTCGAACGGCATCGCCGCCTGGGACGTGGCGATCGGGGCGCGTGCCGTCGAGCTGGCGCGAAAGAAAAAGGTCGGCCGCGAGCTCTAGATCTGAGGTCGAGCCGACTGGACCGTCGTCTCTCCGAGCGCGTGCACGACCTCTGGGCGGTCGAGGAGCCGCAGCACCTGCGGCTTCGTGAGCCGGTTCTGCACGTAGCGATCCTCGAGGATGTCCTTCAGGTCGCGGCCGCGCTCGTGCTCGCGGATCACGTACGTGGCGACGCGCTCCTCCGCGCTCGACCGCGCGAAGAGAAACGAGAACGGGTTCTGGAACAGATCTCTCAGCGCCACGCGAAGGCGATTGTATCCTTGGCTCGATGCGGCGGAAGCAGTCCGGCCGGTTCGCCGAGCGCGTCGTCACCGGGGTCGACGATCTCGGCGCCGAGGAGCGGATCGTGATCTGGATCGAGCGCCGACCCGGGGCTCTGTGGGCCGTTGGGCGGGCGGTCAATCCCCAGCACCGCCCGAGCGACGAACCCAGGAAAGACGACTGGATCTTCGAGGGCTACGAGCTGGAGGACGCGCTCGAGCAGGCGAACGGCTGTCTCGAGGACGATGTCCGAGTCCTCGAGGAGGACGGCCGCGACGGCTCGGGCGTGAAGCCGTTCCTACGCGAGGAACTGCTGAAGCCCCTCGAGAAGTGGTTCTTCGGCGAGCGTCGCGAGGGCGAGCGCTAGGGCTAGCGCGAAGCCGCCGGCCACTCGAGGTCGGCGTTCGGGATCGGGTCCCCGTGCGGGTCGTGCGTCGGGAACCCGAGCGCGCGGTCGATGCGCGCCTCCAGCTCCTCCGAGAGCACGTGCTCGAGCTTGTCCGCCTCGGCGTGCACGTCCTTCACGTCGACCCCGAGCGTCTCCGCCAGATAGAGCTCCAGCAGCCGGTGATGGCGGATGACCTCGAGCGCGACCTGCTCGCCGGCCGGGGTGAGACCGACCCCGCGGTAGGGCGTGTGCTCGACGAGTCTCAGCGCGGCGAGCTTCTTGACCATCGCGCTCGCGGAGGCCGGAGCGACTCCCTGGGCAGCGGCCAACGCGCTGGTCGACACGGCGCCCCCGGTGAGCTCGAGCTTGTAGATCTGCTTCAGGTAATCCTGGATCGCGTCGGTCAGCGCGGGCTTGGCCATCCGCGAAGAAGTGTAGGCGGCGCGACGCTCGAAATGAGCCTGTAGCCTCGGGACCCATGCTGATCCGATTGGGTCACAGCCCCGATCCCGACGACGCAGTCATGTTCTGGGCGCTCGCCGCGAAGGCGATCGACCTGCGCGGATTCGAGTTCGAGCACGTGCTCGCCGACATCGCCACGCTCAACGAGTGGGCCCGCGAAGGGCGGCTCGAGGTCAGCGCCATCTCGCTGCACACGTATCCGCACGTCCAGCACCGCTACATGCTGTTGCCGCACGGCGCGTCGATGGGCTCGGGCTACGGGCCGGTCGTCGTCTCCCGCGACCCGATGGAGATTGAGCAGCTGCGAGGGATCGAGATCGCGATTCCGAGCAAGACCACGACGGCGTTCCTCGTCCTGAAGATGATCATGGGCGGCGAGTTCGACTGTCGGGAGGTCCCGTACGAGCAGGTT